>CAYNDW010000262.1:0-8187 GCA_964395375.1 uncultured Cytophagia bacterium | reverse complement strand
ACGATCGGTGCGACCGATCACGACATCCCGACGCAACTGTTGACATTCAACGCCAGTGGCCTTCCCACCGGCGCGACCTTCGACGTGACGACTCAGGAGTTCATCTGGACCCCAACCGAAGCCCAAGGCCCTGGCAGCTACGACGTGACCTTCAGCGTCACCGATGGCGTCGTCACGACGAGCGAACTGGTCACCATTACGGTCAACGAAGTGAACGTCGCTCCGGTCTTGGCGCCGATCGGCAACAAGTCGATCAACGAGCAGACGGAACTCCGCTTCACGGTTTCCGCGAGCGATGTGGATGTCCCGAGTCAGACGCTCACCTATAGCGTGACGGGTCTGCCAACAGACGCAACGTTCGACGCGACGACCAGAGAGTTTGTCTGGACTCCGACCGAAGCACAAGGACCTGCTTCCTACACGGTCACGTTCAGTGTGACTGATGGCGTGGTGACCACCAGCGAGCTCGTGACCATCACCGTCAATGAAGTGAATGTGGCGCCGGTGCTGGCCCCGATCGGAGCGAGGACCGTCAACGAAGAGACGGAACTGCGATTCACCATCAGTGGCAGCGATGTCGATGATCCGACCCAACTGTTGACGTTCAGCGCCACCGGCCTTCCCTCTGGCGCGACGTTTGACTTGACGACTAAGGAATTCGTCTGGACTCCAACCGAGGTACAAGGCCCCGGCAGCTACGACGTGACCTTTAGCGTGAGCGACGGCGTCGTCACGACCAGCGAACTGGTCACGATCACGGTCAACGAAGTGAACGTCGCGCCGGTCTTGGCACCGATTGGGGCCAGGTCGGTCAATGAGCAAACGGAACTCCGTGTTACCATTTCGGCAACCGACTCTGATCTGCCCAACCAGACGCTCACCTACAGCGCGGCTGACCTCCCGACGGGTGCCACGTTTGATGCAGCAACCAGGGAGTTTGTCTGGACACCGACGGAAACCCAGGGTCCGGGGACGTATGTGGTCACCTTCTCGGTGAGCGATGGCGTCGTCACGACGAGCGAACTCGTGACCATCACCGTGGGCGAGGTGAATCTCGCGCCGGTGCTTGCACCAATCGGGCCGAAGACGGTGAATGAACAGACCGAACTCCGGCTCACGATCTCGGCGACCGACGCCGATCTGCCGGGTCAGACCTTAGTCTATAGTGCCAGCGTTCTCCCCACAGGGGCGACCTTCGACGTGACGACCCGCGAGTTTGTCTGGACCCCGACGGAGGCCCAAGGCCCCGGCAGTTATCAGGTCACGTTCTCCGTCACCGACGGCGTCGTCACGACGAGCGAACTGGTCACCATCACCGTCAACGAGGTCAACGTCGCGCCGGTCTTGGCACCGATTGGGGCCAAGTCGGTCAACGAACAGACAGAACTCCGCTTCACGGTTTCCGCGAGCGATGTGGATGTGCCGAGTCAGACGCTCATCTATAGCGCGACGGGCTTGCCAACAGGCGCGACGTTTGATGCGACGACGCGCGAGTTCGTCTGGACTCCCACCGAAGCCCAGGGCTCTGGTTCATTCATCGTCACGTTCGCGGTCACCGACGGTGTTGTGACGACCAGTGAAGCTGTGACGATGACCGTCAACGAGGTGAACGTCGCGCCGGTGCTCGCGCCCATCGCGAATCAGACCGTAAATGCCGGAGCACTTCTGACCTTCACCGCCACGGCGATCGACGCCGATCTGCCCCTACAGCCTTTAGCCTTCAGCCTGGCTGCCGGCGCCCCAACCGGCGCCGCCATCGACCCTGTGAGTGGCGTCTTCACCTGGACCCCGACGGTGGCGCAAGCGTCGAACACGTACGGTCTCACGGTCAACGTGACCGACGGGATCGTGACGGTTGGCCAGAGCTTCAACGTGACGGTGAATAGCGGTAATACGGCGCCGGTCCTGACGCCGATCGGGCCGAAGACGGTAGCCGAGGGCACGCTCTTGTCCTTCACCATCTCAGCGACAGACGCGGACCTTCCGGCGCAGACGTTGATCTATAGTGCGATAGGCTTGCCGACCGGGGCCACGTTCAACGCCACGACGCGGACGTTTAGTTGGACGCCGACAGAGGCGCAGGGACCGAGTGCTCCGGTGGTGACATTCTCCGTCAGCGATGGGGTGACCTCGGTTAGCGAAGCCGTGACGATCACGGTCACGGAAGTAAACCAGACGCCGGTGCTGGCGGCCGTCGCCGATAAAATCACGAAGATGGGCACAGCCGTGACCTTCACCGCTGTCGGCAGCGACGCCGATCTCCCAGCGCAAACGTTGACCTATAGTCTCGCTGCTGGTGCGCCAACAGGCGCGACGATCAATGGAAATACCGGGGCTTTCGCCTGGACACCGACCGAAAGCGTGGGCAATTCCCCTGGTCAATTCCCGATCACGATCCTAGTGAGCGACGGCCAACTCACGGCGTCTCGCACCGTGACAGTGACGGTGAACCAGAATAGTGCGACCGTCGCGCCCTACATCATCAATGGCACAAGCGGCAACGACATCATCACGATTACCGAGTCATCGTCGAACCTCATCAGCATCAACCTCAATGGCATCACGACGACCGTGACCTTGGCGACAGGGCGTGAGATGCAGGTGTTTGCGCTCGATGGGAACGATATCGTAAATCTCGTTGGCCTGAAGCGCCCCACGTTCGTCGACGGCGGCAATGGGCACGACCTGATCCAAGGGTTGCTCGTGACGAATACGGCCGCCACGCTGTGGCTGAAGGGCGGCGATGGGTTCGATCTGCTTCGGGGCGGGGCGGGCATCGATCGATTGGACGGTGGCCTCGGCAACGATTTCTTATCCGGTGGGTCCGGCAACGACATCCTGTATGGCCGAGAGGGCATGGATATTCTGCTCGGCGATGCCGGCAATGATTCACTCCAAGGAGGGGATGGCGACGATTTCCTGTGGGGTGGAGCCGGCAATGACACCCTGCTGGGGCAGAATGGGGACGACATCCTCGTCGGTGGGGCCGGCATCGATACCCTCGACGGGGGTGTGGGGAACGATGCATTGGACGGGGGATCCGAGAACGACACGCTTACGGGCGGCGTCGGGAATGACGTCCTCTTCGGTGGAACCGGGGACGACAATCTGCAAGGTGGAGACGATAACGATCTTCTGGAGGGCGGGGGTGGGCTCGATACGATCAACGGTGGCAACGGTGTGGATCAAGCGAAGGCGCCTGCCGCCGGCAGCCCGGCGATGATGTCTATTGAGCAGACGTTACCGGCCAATAGTACGGCCATCACCACCGCGCTCTCCACGGCGAAACAGACGTGGCTGACCAACTTCATTGCCGCCCTGCCGCTTGGCTGTCCGATCAGCGTGAGCGAAGTGAACTCGATTGTTCTGACGTTGGCCCAGCTCCAGGCCGAGGGGGGTGCGGTCAGCGAAGACGGGTCGCTGCCGGTGCTCACGGATGCGCAGCTGGCGCCGATTGTCGACGAGGCGAAGGCTCGATGGATTGCCAGCGGGCTCACGGTTGAGCAAGTCGCCACGCTCGCCTCTGTCCACTTCACCATTACCGATCTGCATGGGGCCACGATCGGGTTAACCGATGGGACAAGCATCCTGATCGACCGCACGGCGGCGGGCCATGAGTGGTTCATCGATCCGACACCGCAGGACAACGCCGAGTTCCATTTCGTGAAGGGCTTGGCCCAATGGATGGCCGATGGTCAGAGCCAGGCTTTCGGACAGATGGATTTGCTGACCACCGTGATGCATGAGATCGGGCACGTGCTGGGTTACGACGATCAATCGGCCCTTCGACTGGGCTCAGGGCAGGCCCAGCGGCACAGCGCGAATCTCATGACCGAAACACTCCCGACCGGCGTGCGGCGAGCACTCCTGACCGACCTGGTTTCGTCAGGTGCGTCCGATCCGTCGACCGCAAGCAATTCACCCGTGCGGTCGTTCCTCTCTTCGCCGGGAGGCCGCAGTCTCCTCGACACCTTCACCGGCCTCTGGGGCGGCAGCATTGATCGGGGACAGGCGGGGCCGACGATGCCGAGGACATCCGTCACCCCGGTCATCGACTGGACGGACAGGGACGAGGCGGACTCACGGCAGAAGAAGTCGGTGCTCGGAGCTTCACCCCAGAAGGCCTCATGGCTCCAACGGTTCCTGCTTCAGATGGGGCAGGACGACGTCAAACTCCACGAGCATGGGATCGAAGTGGTTTTGCCGGGGAAGAAGTAGTAGTTATTGAGCCCTCAGGCCACAGTAGGCAGATACCCTTCCACCTCCGAATAGACTGGGTTTATTGACAGGCCCAAAGGACGGTCTGTATCATGGCCGATCTTTTCGAGGGCTCATGCCCATTCAAGCTATCTACCCCTAGCCGGCGTAGCTCAGTTGGTAGAGCAGCGGTTTCGTAAACCGCAGGTCGTCCGTTCAATCCGGATCGCCGGCTCCAGTCTCCACTTCATGCGTACCGTCACATGATGATTGCTCAGAATTGATGGCGGAAGATTGGCTAATCGAGTAATGTCTTCATTGAGCTGGCTCCGATCCGTTTGGCCGATGAGAGAACTTTGTTCATCTCAATTCCTCTGATTCTCTGTCTCCTTGTCTGCGAGATGAGACTATAAGCTCCTTGTCGAAGGGATCAGTCACACCTGTTCTCAGAGGTCTGCATGATTCGAGTGTTATTGGTCGAGAACAATGCTGCCGAAGCGAAGCGCGCGACTGCCATGCTGCAGGAGACAGAGAAGGGGCAGATCGAGGTTGTCCATGTGGAACGTCTCAGCAGCGCGCTGCATCGGCTGACTCGGGAGTCGTTCGACGCCATTCTCCTGGATCGGACCTTAGTGGACACCCATGGGTTGGATACATTGGATCTCATCCAGGCTGCGCTGGGCCGGATGCCCATCGTGGTGCTCGACGAGAAGAGCGATGAAGTGTCGGAGCAACAGATGATCCAGCATGGCGCGCAAGAAGTTGTGATTAAAGAAGGAGCGACCTCGGCGCAGCTCACCCGTGCGGTTCGGCATGCGGTCGATCGAAAAAAAGCCGAGCAACATTTGAGCTACCTCGCGCAGCACGATCCGCTGACGACTCTGGCGAATCGCATGCTGTTCCGGGACCGGATGGCCCATGCTGTGGCTATGGCGAAGCGGAAGAAACATGTGGTTGGTCTGGTGCTGTGCGGGCTGGACAGTCTCAAAGAGACCATCCGGATGTTCGGGCAGGAGGCAGGAGACTGTTTGTTGAAAGAGGCTGCCGATCGCCTGAAGAAGTGTTTGCGGGAAGTCGATACGGCTGCGCGCCTCGCAGGGGATGAGTTGACCTGTTTGCTCGAAGGGGTCAACAGCCGAGGCGATATGGAAGTGATCGGCAACAGGATTCTGCAAGCGTTCGCGCAGCCCTGGGGCATCGAAAGTCAGGAGTCCCCTGTCACGGTCAGCCTTGGGCTGGTGGTGTACCCGCTCGACGGTCAGGAGGTCAACGACCTGTTCGCCAGTGCGCAGGCGGCGATGGACCAGGCGAGAGAGGCTGGTGGAAATCGGTATTGCTTCCCTCCTCCCAAAGCGGCGTAATTTTTCCCGCCGGGTGTGCGTGCCCCTCTCGCCTCTCGCTGCATGACTCATGAACACCTCCCCTCAAATCTTTGTGTGTGATGCAGCCTAGCGGGTAGAGGTTCTTCACTCCTTGCAGAACGCTTGATTGCAAAATAATAAGAAATGGTTGGCCGAGCGGCGCATGGGCGTTAGCATGGGGACCATGATGAAGCATCGCATTATGGCCGGGCTTGTGCTTGTCTTCCTGGCAATCAGTCCAACTTTCTCATGGGCTGACAATGTTGCAAGAGTGGTGACCGTCCATGAGGGCGATCGATTGACGATTCGTCACCACGGCCGCAATGAAACGATCTATCTGAAGGGCATCGATTGCCCTGAACTCAAGCAACCCTATGGAAAGCAAGCCAAGCACGCGGTGGCTGCGTATGTCGGAAACGGTGACGTCGTGGTGCGGGGGCTCACGCGGAACAAGCAGGGTCGGGTATCTGCCGATGTGTTGTTGCATGACGGGCGCAATGTAGGGCATGAGCTTCTGAAAGAAGGCCTGGCCTGGTGGCAGCCCTCGACGTCCAGCGACGGGGGCCTCGAAGGGTCTGAAGAACTCGCCAGAGCATCGCGCAAGGGGCTCTGGGCAGATTCCAATCCTGTTCCGCCGTGGAAATGGAAAGCCCCGAAGAAGACTGCCAGGAAGTACTCCAATTAACTCCCTCTCATATTCATCGTCCGCCATCTACTCCATCTCAGCGGTCACGACGTAGCGGAACGAGCTTGAGCTCTGTCTCAGTTCCCGCACTGGGCCTGCTCCTACATGAGGCGACGCGCCTCATGTAGGTAAATTCAGGTGGTTTAGCTTCCGGAAGCAGGATCTGCCGTCAGCGGAGTGGGATCGGTTGCCGAGGGATCGGCAAGGGAAGGAAGCAGATTGTCTGCACGTGAGGTGTGACCATCGTTGCTGCCGTTTGAGCCATCAGCCGATTGGATCGGTTCGGTGGCCTTGGGCTCAGTGGCGATGGGGGGAATCACCATGTGCTCCTGACCGATCTTGCGCATCTCCAAGTGCACTCGACGGTTCATGTTGCGGCAGACGTCGCTGCTGTCGATGCAGAGCACACCCTCTTCACCGAGGCTCACGGTCTTGATTTGATTTTCGGCGACACCGGCGCTCATGAGTTCAGCCTTGACCGTTTCTGCGCGCTTCATCCCCAGCTTTTTGTTGTAGTCGGCCGAGCCCTGTTGATCCGTATAGCCCTGGACCAGGAGGCCTCGGTCCGTATCTTTTTTAAGTATGTCCGCTTGGGCCGTAAGGATCGACTTGGCCTCGTCCGTGAGGCCCTTCCGGCCAACCTCAAAATAGATGTCGGTATGAACGATGTCCCCAATTATCGCAGTAGCTTTGTTCGCCGCTGCACTGGCGATGGGCTCGCTGAGGGGGCTGGTTGCACTCGTGTTTTTGAGCAGGGTTGAAACCTGCTGGTCCGTCAGCTGGTTATTCGAACCGTTTGCCGACGAGACCACCAGATTTGGCGCATAGACCCAAAGGGCTCCGATGGCGACGGCAAGGATTAAGACCATCCCGCCGACGACATAGACCTCCTTCGTGCCTTTATCTGGTCCGACAATGGCAGGGGCAATATTTCCTGACGAGACTGCTGACGATGGCTTCTGCATGGTGGCTCTCCTTGTTTCGTGAAACATGAAAGGTGAAAAGTCCCTCGACTTGGCTCGGGACGGTGAACCTGTCGAACCGTAAAACGTGAAATGCGTTTCGGCTCGGCCCTGCATCACCCCCTTTCAGGCCGTTGTGCCTGTGCGCCGACGGTGTGATGCTTGAGCAACCAGAGTGCCGATGGGGGAAAAGGGAGAAAGCGTGAAAGAGTTGAGAGAAATTCAGGGGTTCAGGAAGTGGGAGAGAGGATCGTGTGATGCGGGGAGATTAATTCCAGCGAGGGATGCGGGGAGGGACCCGCAAGAAAGAAGAGGAGAGGGTATCCTGTTGGTCTCCTGTGCTCGCGGAACGCGCGCCCTAAGAAGGGCCTCGTTCGACGCGCGCAGTGGGAGACCAAGCAGGCCACCCTCCCGTGAAGGGAAAACGAGCGAGCTAGGAGGGAGCTATTTCTAGGGGAAATGTGCTCGTTCGCCGCGCGCAGTAAAGGGTAGCCTTGGCCACTCCCTTAACGAGAGGTGAGGAGGATTGGAAGGCCCTCGTGAGGGCTAACGGCACATCCAAGGAAATCGGTTGCGAAGCAATTGGAGGGTAGGTTGAGTGAGAAATATCTGCCGGCAGGTGGGCGACTGAGATAGTTGCACACAGTGGAAGATCAATTAGCTCCCATCCCTGAAGAGATTAAGGGTCAGCTTGGATGGAGTCTATCCTTGAACAGAAAGACAAATTCTCGTCTTGACCGCTTTAAGATATTGACAGCTTTTAAAAGGCAGTGATATTGATGTGCTCAGGTTAATACTGTAGTCCTAAATTCTCTGATCTGTGTGAGCGGAAATGCTCATGGGCGGGGGCAATCCCGCTCCCAGAAAGGAGAACCGTATGGATAACAGGACTGACCTGTATCCTGAGGAAAACGTGGTCTACACGAAGTACATCACGCTCAGGAACGGAAAGCGTCTCTATGCTGCTGCTTACGGGCTCGAT
>CAYNDW010000261.1:0-8206 GCA_964395375.1 uncultured Cytophagia bacterium | reverse complement strand
GCAAGATGGCGCGCGCGGTTTTAAAGTTGCCGAGCGACTTCGACATCTTCTCGCCGTCAATATCGAGAAAGCCGTTGTGCATCCAATAGCGCACGAACGGTTTGCCGCTCACGCCTTCGCTTTGCGCGATTTCATTTTCATGATGCGGAAAGATGAGGTCAAGTCCGCCCGCGTGAATATCAAAGCTCTCGCCGAGGTAAGTGGTGGCCATGGCCGAGCACTCGATATGCCAACCGGGCCGGCCTTTGCCCCATGGACTTTCCCACCACGGCTCGCCGGGCTTCGCGCTTTTCCATAAAACAAAATCGTGCGGACTATGTTTGCTCTCGCCCACGGTTACGCGATGCCCGGCCTCCAACTCCTCCAATTTTTTGCCGGAGAGTTTTGTATAGCTCGGGAACTTGGCAATGTCAAACACCACGTCGCCGTCCGCCTCATACGCAATACCTTTGGCAATGAGCGTCGCGATGAGTTGAATGATCTGCGGAATGTGCTCCGTGGCTTTGGGATAAACGTCCGCCGGATGCACGCCGAGCTTTTGTATGTCTTCATAAAAAGCCTGCGTGAATTTGAGCGCCACCTCGCGCGATTCGCAGCCCAACTCGTGCGCGCGATTGATGATCTTGTCGTCGATGTCCGTGAGGTTCATCACGTAACGCACTTGATAGCCGCGATATTGCAAGTAGCGGCGGAAGGCGTCGAACATGATGAACGGACGCGCGTTGCCGATGTGAAAATAGTCATACACGGTCGGGCCGCAAACATAGAAGCCCACCTTGCCGGGTTCACGCGCAACGAACTCTTCTTTTTGGCGCGTGAGGGTGTTGTAGATTTTGAGAGGCATGATTGATCTCGTGAGTGTGATGATCGTGGATGGTGGAGCACGAAAATATTTTGAAGGCAACAAATCAAATTTCGCCCCAGCGATTGTTGTCATTCAGAAGGAATCCTTTTGAGCAATGGGAATTATCGCCGGCGAGTAAAAAGATTCTTGCTGAATGACATGCGAGGACGGGAAGCGTAATTTATCGTATTCGCAGGGTCGCGCGCACGAAGCGGACTTCGCGGTCGTTTTCAATTTCCAAGCCTGTGCCGTTATAGTCGCGCATCAACTTGCGCACGCGCGGAATGCCGCGTCCGCGGCTTTCAACCAAGCCCATGGCCAAAAGAAAATTCGCCATCTTCTCGTTGCGCGAGCGAATGATGCCGCCGGAAAGGATTTTGGCGGGCGTGAGCGAGTTGGGAAGTTCGCCGGGGCTGGTGATTTCCACGCGGTCGTGAAAAATGTCAATCAATATTTTGCTGCCGGAGATATTGTAATCGCGATGCACCACGGCATTGGCAACAAGCTCGCGCAAAGCGCCGAGCGGCAGCAGAAATTCATCGCGCCGTACAAGCTCGTCAAAGTTTTCAAACCGATAAAGCTCGCGCACGGCGGCCACCGCGCTTTCAATCTGCTCTTGCACCGTTCCGCCGCACGTGCGCGTGAAGAGAATGTCATCCGCGCGCGTAAGGCCGTTATAGGTGCTCAACTCCACTGCGGCGAAAGGCAAAAATTGCTGAGGTGAATAGCCAAAACAAAGCAAGCCGTAAAGCGTGCAAGTGACCTCTTGAAACTGCTTGCTCAAAACTTCCCGATTTAACAAATCTTGCTCAAAAGAAGGTTGAGGGTCGTCAATAACATCGATGCCGAATCGGCTCAAATAGTTTTTGAATTTTTCAGGATTGATGTTGGTCAAGCCGGAATTGGGGATGATCTGATCTTCGGTTAAAAAAAATCCAAACACGTTGAACAACTCTTGGCGTTCATGCGGACTCTGTTCAACGGAAGAAGCGCCACGGCGAACGTAAATGTGCTTCTGATAAGTCAAAGGCTCCGGGCCGCGATATTTTCGCACTTTGACTTCTTGTATCCACTTGTCTCCAACTTGCGTCCGGTGCAACTGCGCCGTGATCGGGAAATTGAATCCTGTGTGCAAAATATCTTTGAGCTTTTCTTCGAACAGTGTTTGTTCTTCTTCAACGCCCGTGACCCCTCCATTATCCGAAACGCCCACGAGCACAGTGCCGCCGTCCGTGTTTGCCATCGCGCAAATGGCGATGGCAAGCTTCGTTTTCAGTTCTTTCCATTTGCCGGCAATGTGCTCTTTGAACTCGACGGCGTCGCTTTCACCGGCGGCGATTAAGTTTTGAAGCTCTTGGGCATCCATATTCGTACCTGCTGAAGCTGAACATCTTGCAAAGTTACTTCTTCACGTTGCACGCTTTCACCAATTCTTCCGCGCGTTTACGATCAATCGCGTTTTGAATGCGGCCTTCTTCTTTTATAGACGAGCCGACGATCGCGCCATCAGCAATCGCGAGCAGATCCGCGGCGTTGGAGACATTCAAGCCGCTGCCGATGAGCACCGGACGCTGCGCTGCGGCTTGGCGCACCTCGCGCAAAAATTCCACATCAACCGGTTTGCCGCTGCCCGTGCCGGAAACGATGATGGCGCTGCACCGCGCGCGTTCGAAAAATTCTTCGACTTCTTGCGCAAGGTCGCGCGCGACTAAAGGCGCGGCGTGCTTCACGCGAAGGTCCGCGAGAATCGCAACGTTTTCGCCGCGCAAGCGTTGGCGCTCGCGCAGGAGCACATGCGCTTGGCCCTGAATTAAACCCTGATCCGTCACCGCCGCGCCGGTGAGAATGTTGACGCGGAGGAACGCAAGCTGCGCCGCAACTGCAATTGCAAGGGCCGCGAGCGCATCGTTACGAAGCACGTTCACGCCAACCGGGAGTTTGGTGTTGCGCTTGATGCGGTCGGCAATGACGGTCATGGCCGCAATGGTTTCGTTGGGTACATGTTCGGGAAAGTAAGGCGCGTCGCCGAGGTTTTCGAACATGATCGCATGAAAGCCGGATTTGTAGATCGTTTTCGCTTCTTTTTCTGCGAAGCGAATGATGTCATCGAAGTCGCCGCGATAGTCCGGGCTGCCGGGCAATGCGGGCAAATGCACCATGCCGATGAGCACGGGCTTGTTTGATAAAAGCGATTTGAAATCGGAGCGAACCATTTTTCTGACGAGCTTTAATTTCTCGCCCACGAAGAACACGAAAACATTCTTCGCGTCATTCGCGTGTTTCGTGGGCAAACTAAACTTATTCGACGATATGCAAAATCATTTGGCGCGCGCGCTCTTTGCCGAGCAACGCGGCGAGTTTGGGCAAGTCCGGGCCGTGCAGCGCGCCGGTGAGCGCGATGCGAATGGGCATCCACAAATCTTTGCCCATCACGCCGGTTTCTTTGTTCACGGTTTTCATGATCTCGCGAAACACTTCGGGCGTGAAGTGCTCGAGATTCTCGAGCTGGCGCAAGAACGACCAATAAACTTTCTCCGAGGCTTCGGATTGGCTCATGGCGATGGCCGCGCCGTCGGTGATGTGAATGCGTTCGGCAAAAAAGAACGCGGCCTTCTCCACAAACTGCGCGAGATATTCGACGCTTTCATGCAACAGGAGAAGCAGTTCTTGGAGCGTGTCGTGATCGGGCAACTTGTAACCGGCTTGATTGAAAAACGGCCGCGTGCGTTCCGCCAGTTGCTCCGGATCGAGCTTGCGAATATAAACGCTGTTCATCCAATTTAACTTCGTGGTATCAAACACCGCGGCGGAGCTGGTGATGCGTTCGAACGAAAATTCTTTGATCAAACGCTCGACCGGCAGCACTTCTTCGCCGCTTTCGGAAGACCAACTGAGCAGGCTGAGAAAGTTGATGATCGCTTCGGGGAGGTAACCTTTCTCGGTAAATTGCTCGAGTGAAGTCGCGCCATGCCGCTTCGAGAGCCGGCTGCGGTCTTCACCTAAAATCATCGGAATGTGGCAGAACGCGGGCACGCTCCATCCGAACGCATCGTACAGAACTTTTTGCTTCGGCGTGTTGGAAACATGATCGTCACCGCGAATGACGTGCGAAATCTTCATGAGATGATCATCGATCACCGCGGCAAAGTTGTACGTAGGTAACCCGCCGGAACGCAGGATCACGAAATCACCAAATGTATTCGCGGGAAAAGTGAGTTCGCCTTTCACGAGATCGATAAAGCTCACCGCATGTTCGGGCACATGAAAGCGAATCGCCGGCGCGAGGCCTTTACTGCGTGCTTCGTCTTGTTGCGTGGGAGTGAGCAAACGGCATTTGCCGCTATAACGCACCTGCCTGCCGCCTTGCGCCATCGCGCTTTCGCGTTCTGCTTCCAATTCGGAGCCGGAGCAAAAGCAGTAGTAGGCCTTGCCTGCGCTAAGGAGTTGCTGCGCGTATTGTTGATAAAGGTGCAGCCGCTCGGATTGGCGATAGGGGCCGAAATCGCCGCCCTGCTCCGGGCCTTCATCGCAATTCAAGCCGAGCCAACGCAGGTCTTCGAATATCGAGGCCTCGGAAATTTTCGTGGAGCGCTCGAGGTGGGTGTCTTCAATGCGCAAAATAAACGTGCCGCCGGTACGACGGGCGAAGAGCCAATTTAAGATGGCAGTGCGGACATTGCCAATATGCAAATGCCCCGTAGGACTCGGGGCAAAGCGAACGCGAACGGGGTTGTTCATAAAAACTCTTTATGGGGAAGTTTCAATCGGCTCGTTATAAGCTACGTATTCGCCGGGGGTGTAGGCGAGGAATCCGAGAATTTTTCGTTGCTCGGCTTTGGACAAATTTTTTCTGAGCACTTTCCAAATCTGGGTTTGGCGGGCAAGATCGCCTTGACCTTCGAACTTGTCGGAAGCAATGAAACCGTGCAAGCGAAACTCATCGTGCTCTTCCAATTTGAGCATGGTCGGCCGAAAGTGCTCGGTCATAATGCGGCGTAATTTTTCTTCAAAAGCGTCCACGATTTCCACTCCATAACAGATCGAAACGTCATGCAGCAATTTAAAACGCGATCGGTCGAGCGAATGACGGCAAGGCCGTACGATTAAAAATCCGGCACAAGTAACCGCTTATACTCCGCCGGTGTAGCGGCAATAAAGCCGATTATTTGCCACCGCTCGACTTTGCTTATCTCATTGTAGAACAGATTCCAAATGATTTCTTGCCTCTGCAAGTCGTCCACGTCTACAAACTTCTCCGAGACGATAATCGCACTGACGCGTCCATCCGGGTTGTCTTCGAAAATGATTTCGTTCTCGTCAAAGTGTTTTGAAAGCAGGCGTTTTACTTTTTCCTCAATAGGTGCCATTTTTGCGTTCCTATACGAATGATTTCCGCCGCGGCATCAAAGAGTCTCTGGCTATTATACTTGAGAGCGTCTCCTTTGATCCCATGAGCTCTTCTAGTTTCCTTGAAAAATTTTCGCATACTGTCAATAGACTTGAAGCGATAATCATTGCGCCACAGCAGCTTGACCGTACTCATGGCCGAGTCGATTCTTTTGTCGTAGAACTCGCTATGAGGGTTTGCTAGCAACGTGCTCTTCCATAAGAGCCAGAGATCGTGACGCTCATCAAAGGTCGAGTCTTCCAGCAAGCGATAAGCGCGCAGCAGGCACTCGACCGCCAAGCCGGAGAGGTACATCGCGACAACGTAATAGCCGTTGGTGTGCAAGTGGAGCGCTTCTTGTATTCTCTCCACCGCGGCTTTATAGTAAACTTCACTTTGCCACTCCACCGCGTTCCTCCCTGAAAGAAATTATTGCTATCAAACCGCCTCACGTCGATTCCAAGCTGAAAAAGTGAAAACGATACTCGCTGGCTGATAACATTCCGGGCGTCAATGCCTGCCCAATGCGGAAGTTTCAAGCGGCGCATTATAAGCTTCGTACTCGCAGGGCGGATACGCTAGGAATCCTAGAATTTTCTTTTGTTCGGCCTTGGTTAAATTTTTTCGGAGCACTTTCCAAATCTGGGTTTGGCGGGCAAAATGATCTAGCCCTTCAAATTTTCTTGAAACGATGACTCCGTTCAATTGGAACTCATCGTATTGCTCAACCGCCAACGCCTTAGGAGTAAAATGCTTCGTTACGAGTTTTTTTATTTTTTCATCAAACGTCTTCATGACGAAGCTTGAATGGAGTCATCAAACACAAAAAAGCGACGCAGTCGCCAATTTGTCTAAAGCCCGCCAGCGATTACGCATTGGCTTCACGATAGCCCTGATATTCCAAGGGAGTCATAGCGAAAAAACCGAGAATTTGTTTTTGCTCAAGCGCGCCGAGATTCTTACGCAACAAGCCACTTCTGAACGTGTGCCGATTACTTAAAGTCCACGCTACGCAAGTTCATCTATCAACGCCACGGCCTGCGCGACTGCGCCTTCTTTTCTGCCGATGAAGCCGAGCTTTTCCGAGGTCGTGGCTTTGATGGAGATTTGTTGCGGCGTAATGCTCAAAGCCTGCGCGATATTTTCTTTCATCTGCTCTGCGAAGCACATCACTTTCGGCGCTTCGAGAATGAGCATAGAGTCGATATTCACGATCTTGAATTTGTTCTGCGCGAGCAGCGCGGCGATGTCTTTTAACAAGAGCAAGCTAGAGATGTTCGCGAAACGTTGGCTGCTATCAGGAAAGTGTTGGCCGAGATCGCCGAGATTGGCCGCGCCGAGCAGCGCATCGCCGATCGCGTGGCTCAACACGTCGGCGTCGGAGTGGCCGGCGAGGCCGAACTCATGCTCGATCTGCACGCCGCCGAGGATGAGTTTGCGCCCGCGAGCGAGGGGATGTACGTCATATCCGAGGCCGATGCGCATGATCACATGCTCCGAAGCAGGCTGGAAGCCTGCGCTACGCTAGCTCTTGCAAGAAAGCCTCGGCGATTTTTAAATCGCTCGGCATGGTGATTTTCAAATTGGTTTCTTCACCTTCGACCCAACCAATGCGCCCGCCGCTTTTTTCCACGAGCGCGGCTTCATCGGTTCCCACCAACTGCTCTTGTTGGGTTTGAGCGAAAGCCCGCTGCAAAATTTTGCTGCGAAACGCTTGCGGCGTTTGTGCCAAACGCAAACTCTCGCGCGGAATCGTTGCGGTCACTTCGGGTCCGGAGACTTGTTTGACGGTATCGCGCAAGGCGAGCGCAGGAATGCAGCCGTCAAAACTTTCGCAACCGGCGAGCACTCTTTCCAATAGTGCGTGAGAAAAAAGCGGGCGCACGGCATCGTGTACAACGACGAGGCTCGTGCTCGTGAGTTTGAGCGCTTGCAACCCCGCCCACACCGAATCTTGGCGACGCTCGCCGCCGGCCACGATCGCGCGGCATTTGTTAAATTGAAACCGCTCGACGATTTCGCGTTTGATATAGCCGTGCCACGCTTGCGCCGCGACGATGACCACTTGCGCGATCGCCTCCGCGGTTTCGAAGCGCTCCAAAGTGTGCGCGAGAATGGGGCGATCACGCAGCAGCAAAAATTGCTTGGGCATTTCACTGCCGAAGCGCGTGCCTTGTCCGGCGGCTACGACGATTGCAAAGTTCGCCATGAGAGCTGCATCGGTTTGGTCTATTAAAAGCAAAAGCTTTGCTGTAAGCGGATTGAACGAATAAAGCGGATACAGCTTTTGCTCTATCCGTGATATTCGAAAAATCCGCTTACAATATTTTTTTCAAATGACAATCATCGCATCGCCATAACTGAAGAAACGCCATTTCTCTTTCACGGCGCGACGATAAGCCTTGAATACAAAATCCCGCCCGCCGAAGGCGGTGACGAGCATCAACATCGTGGAGCACGGCATGTGAAAGTTCGTGACGAGGCGATCGACGATTTTAAAATCATAAGGCGGAAAAATAAACTTATCCGTCCAACCGCGGCCGGATTTCACCCAGCCTTCGCTGGTGACTTCGGTTTCGATCGTGCGCACCGAGCTGGTGCCGACGGCGATAACATTGCCGCCTTTTTTCATGGTGTCATTAATCACCTGGGCGGATTCCGCTGCGATCTCAAAATACTCCGAATCCATTTTGTGACGGTTCAAGTCTTCGACAATCACGGGGCGGAAGCTCCCGAGACCCAAATGCAGCACCACGGGAACGATCTTCGTGCCCTTCTTCTCGATTTTTTTCAACAAATCTTTGGTGAAGTGCAGGCCCGCAGTCGGCGCCGCAACCGCACCGCGCACGCGCGCATACACGGTTTGATAACGCTCTTTGTCCATCGTCTCCGGTTCGCGCTTCACATAAGGCGGCAGCGGCGATTGGCCGAGCTTTTCCACGATCTCAAAAAAATCGCCGGTATAGTTGAAGCGC
>CAYNDW010000260.1:2520-8215 GCA_964395375.1 uncultured Cytophagia bacterium | reverse complement strand
CAAGGCTTTCGCGGAAAGTGCCGTCGTGATTGTTGAGATAAAGATAATCACGCTCGAAGAAATCGTTGGCGACGTAGAGATCGAGCCAGCCGTCGTTGTTCACATCGCTCACCGAAACGCCGAGGCCGAAGGCGATGACGGTGCTGTAGATTCCCGCAGCGGCAGTAAAGTCCACAAACTTGCCGTTGTCGTTGCGATAAAATTTATGCCCGCCGCCGGAGTTGTCGCGCTCTTCGCGGAGGTTCTGCGCGAGATCGAACGTGCTCAATGCGCGGAACGCATTGTTGAGCACGTACAAATCCAAATCGCCGTCGCGGTCATAATCGAAAAACGCCGCGTGCGTGGAAAAGCCTTGGTCGTCGACGCCGTATTCCGCCGCGGCTTCTTTAAAACGCGGCACGCCGTCGCCCTCGTTGCCCTGGTTGATGAACAGCTCGTTGGCGCGATCATCGCCTTTGTTGTTGCCGGAGTTGCAGACGTAAATGTCGAGTCGGCCGTCCGCGTTGAGATCGACCAAACTCGCGCCAGTTGACCACTGATGCGTTCCGGCCACGCCGGCTTCGGCGGTCACGTCTTCAAATTTAAAACTGCCTTTGTTCAAAAAGAGCTTATTGTCTTCTTGATTGGAAGTGAGATACACGTCCGGCAAGCCGTCGTTGTTGAGATCGCCAATC
Source organism: uncultured Cytophagia bacterium (assembly GCA_964395375.1). Classification (GTDB taxonomy): domain Bacteria; phylum Zhuqueibacterota; class Zhuqueibacteria; order Zhuqueibacterales; family Zhuqueibacteraceae; genus JABWAN01. The sequence goes on along the minus strand of CAYNDW010000260.1, from coordinate 7,541 downwards.
GCGCAGCCGCCGCCGTTGTAGTAGTTGCGATACTTGAAGACGTTGAAGCTTTTTTCATCGACCAAACGATTTTCAAATTTGAGCTGCGTGTAGCTTTCGGGCATGAGCGTAAAGAGGCGGTCGAGGTGAATGGAAGGAATTTTTTCAGTGCAAGAGGCGAAGAAGAGGAACGATAGTGCGCCAAGAGAGGAGATGATTTTCACGCGAGTCGACATGCGGTTTATAGTGCGAAGACTGCAGCCGGATAATCAAGAAGCCATAGCGCTACGTTCAGCCGAGAAAAGTTTCCTGCGACACGCCGAAGCGTTGGGACAGAGCGCGAATGTTTTCCAAACTTAATTCGCGTTTGCCTGCGAGTAATGCGCTCACCATTTTCTCGTCGCCGATTTCCGGCAGGTTTGCAGGAGCAAGTCGATGCTCTTCCATGAGATATTTGAACACGTCGATGCCCGTTGCGGAGGGTGCGGCATAATGGCTCTCTTCATAGTTGTGGATCAAAATGCCCAACGTATCCAGCAGATCGCACAAGGGATGCGCTTCATTATCACCGACGACGTCTAAAAGCTCGTTCAGCTTTGACACGGCTTGGTCATATTGCTGCTCATTGCGAATCGGCGCCACCGGAATAAAATTTTGCAGCGTGTCCCAAGCCTGGGCTATTTGTTGCGTCGCGAGGGCAGTTATTGTTTCCATGTTCCTCGGCTGTACTCTTCGTGGGTTAAGATCTGACGCACATAAACTTTTTGCCGGTTGAAATGCACCGATGCAATCAAGCGGTATTTGTTGCCGCCAATATTGAATACGATCAAGTCTCCGACTTTGTCCGCACTTGGAAGAATCCTACGCAAGTCAATGAAACTCGCAAAGCGGTTTTTGCTGATTGTATGAAACCAGGTATTAAGAGCAGCTTCGCTAGCGGAATGCTTGCGAACAAACTCTCTGAGCAATTTACGTGAAATTACATGCATGCTATCGGTAGCGCGTTCTTTCGCCGCTTCTTTGCACTAACAAAATAAAAAGATTGCGGCATGTGTGCAATGTATTTTTATCGCTGCCGCAATCAAAATGTTACTCATAAAAAAGAAGAGAGGCTGGAAAACTTTCGCGCTCACTACTCCACCGGCCGCACGCTGACTTCTTTGAAATAAACCACGTCGCCGGCGTTGTCATGCACTTGCAGGCCGAGATAGCCGGAGGCGGGCCGCGCGAAATCGTACTTGGGTTCGTACCATTCGCGTTTGCTGCGCGGGTCTTGGTTCGCGGAGTCGAAAGTCGTAATGCGCCGGCCATCAACTTCGACCAACACAAGCGTGCCTTTGAGCGTGATGATCATCGTCTTCCACTCCGTGGCGTTGAGATTGGGCGCGGGCGCAGCTTTGGCGAGCGAATAGATCGCGCCGGTGCGATGATAGTCATCGGGCGCGTCGCAGATTTGCACTTCGAAACCGCGATGCACGGCGTACCACGGGCCGATCAAATCCTCCGAGGCGGCGTGCATGGCGCGATCGGACTCCGGCGTCAGCTCGCCCTTTTCGTTGCGTTGCGCCGCGGCCTGCTTTTCCTGCAAGCGGCCAAGAATACCTTCATCAATGCGAATGAACACGCCTGCGTTCGCTTTGGAATCTTTGCTGCGATAGACGACGCGAATTTGGCAATTGCCGAAGCGCTCTTTGGTGTATAAAAAGAGGCCCATGCCTTTTGCGTCATGTTCGGTGCGCAGGCTGTTGTCGTCAATGGCCATGTGGCCGTAGCCGATTTGCGCCCAGCTCGTGTCGACTTTGCCGTTGGTGATGAGCGGCAGAGTACGCCACAGTTTTTCGGTTTGCGGCGTATTGCTGCTTGCGACCATCAACAGCCACATCGCGCAAAGCATGAGCAGCAGTGACATTTTCAAAAGGCTTCGCAGCATGAGGGCTCCTGTTTAATCCATGAAAGCGAGAGCGTTGCTTTATTAAAAGCAAAAGCTTTTTGTAAGCGGATTTTGCCGAAAGCGGATACTGCCTTTGCTTTATCCGCTTACAATAAAATCCACTTACCGCAGGCTTTGGGGTTACGATTCGTTCGCGCCGTGTTTGATCAAACAAAAAAACAGGCTCCCGCGAAAATGGAACTCCCACGAAAATGAAGCGCGTTTTCGTGGGAGTTCTTTTTCGATGGAAAGCCAATTGCCATTTTCTCAAACCGCTAATGAACGCGAATCAGCGCTAATGCTTTTTTTCATTTGCGTTGATTCGCGCCGATTCGCGGTTTGAGAACTGAATCGATGCTCATGAGATTAGTATCCCGGATTCTGCCGCAAGTTGGGATTGGCATCCAACTGGCTTTGCGGAATCGGGAAGAGCTTGCGGTGCGGGCCGTCGCTGGCGGTTTTCAAAGTCCACGCCTCGAGGAATTTTCCGGCGCGGATCAAATCTTGACGACGGAAACTTTCCCAGAGCAATTCGAAGCCGCGTTCATCGAGAATGCGAGCGCGCAATGCTGCTTTGGTGCTGAAATTCGCCAACGCAATCGGCTTATCCGGCTCAAAGCAACGCGCGCGAACTTGATTGATGAGATCTATGCCGGCTTGGCTGGGACCGTTCAGTTCGTTCAGAGCTTCGGCTTTGGCGAGCAAGATATGCGAATAACGGAAGATCGCCAAGTCATTGCCGGCGTTGCCGCCGTTTTGCGACGGGTCCACCGTCCATTTGAGAATACGAACGCCGTTGCTTTCCGTGGCGCCGACAATCGGAGAACCCGGGGTGAAATCCAGGCGATTGCCGTTACGATCAAAAGCCGGCTGGCCGGCGTTCGGACCGCCGAGCACGAATTGCGGTCCGACGAGCATGTGATCGAAGCGCGCATCGGTGGTGTCGTACTTACTATAGAAGTCGGCCAACACCGAGAAGCCATTCCACGGATTTTGCGGCAATTGATTGTAGTGCAACGTAGCCATGAAGCGGACGAAGCCCACGCCATCCAACGATTTGTGACCAACGACCCAGATGTTTTCTTTGTTGCCCGGGCCTTCGTTGGCGAGCTTGAAAACATCCGCATAAGTGGCGAGCAGGTTGTATTCGCCGGAATTGATGACGGCGTCGCACGCGGCAATACATTCGGTCCACTTGGGCGTGCCGGTGTAAACTTCGGCATTGAGATAAACCGTGGCCAGCAGCGCATTGGCCGCGCCTTTGGTCACACGTCCGAAATTCGCGGAGCTATGGGAAACTTGCAGGCTCGGCAAGGCTTCGGTGATTTCTTTCACGATAAAGTTGAAGCCTTCTTGCCGCGTATTAGGCGTCGGCGGATTTTTTGGATCGATGGTTGGGGTCGTGACGATGGGCACGCCGCCGTACATATCCACCAGCCACCAGTAGTAAAACGCGCGCAAGACGCGCACTTCCGCGGTGAAGACGGGTTTCAGCGGCGATTGGCTGGGCGAGCTTTGCAGGTTATCTAACACGGAATTAGAATAGGCAATGCCGCGATAGGCCGCCACCCATGCGCCACCCACAGAGCCATGCGTGGGAGTCCATTTATGGTCGTGCATCTCGCGCCAGAAGCCGCCATCGCCCCAGTCACCGCCGCGCTGCGGCACGAAGATTTCATCCGAAGTATGTTCTTGCAAGAACATGTAATCGCCCCAGGAATAATCTCTGAGATTGGCATAAACCGGCATAACCGCGGAAACCAATTCCGCTTCAGTTTTATAGAAGTTCTCCGGCGTGACCGCGCTCAAGGGCGTCTCATCCAGATTGGTGCATGTCATCAATATGAGTGAGAGCAACAGCAGCGGCAGCAAAACGTGCAGCTTATGTATCTTCATCGTGTGTCTCCATGGTTAGGTGGATTGATGGAGTGTTGAATTTTTGGATTGCTGGGATATGAGATTCCAAAACTCCATTACTCCAATACTCCAATTCGAGTTAGAATCCAACATTGAAACCAAACGTAAAGGTGCGGGCGCGGGGATAATTGGCGTAATCGATTCCCAACGCATACACTCCGTTGAACACGGACACATTGTTGACTTCCGGATCGTAACCTTTGTAGTCGGTGATCACGAACAGGTTGTCGGCGCTGATATAACCGCGCAAGCTGCGCAGATTTTTCAGCCAGCCCGTGGGGAAGGTGTAGCCGAGCGTGACGTTTTGCAAGCGAATGAACGAGCCATCTTCAATGAAGCGATCGGAGAAATGCACGGTCGCGTCCGGATTCAAGCCGGCCTTTACGTCATCCAACGCATCTTGGAAAAAGTTGATGCCGTTGCGGACATTCGAGGCGCGTTGGTATTCCATGCGCGTATTGTTCAAGATTTTATTGCCTTGCACACCTTGCACGAAGACGCGCAGATCAAAACTCTTATAGTTGAGCGAGTTCGAAATGCCGAAGGTATAGTTCGGCTGGGCGTCGCCCAAAATCTGCCGGCCATCCTTGAGTGGACCAGTGGTACGCTCCGGTCTGTTCGCATCCGTGGACAGGATTTCGTTGCCGGCTGCATCATAACCCAAGAACTTTGGCCCGAAGAATGTTCCGAGCGGTTGACCGGGAATCGCAATCTGCGCTTGAATGTCGCTCAAGCCCGCGCCGCTGACACGACCGTAAACGATCGAAGCGCGACCGCCCAAATCGACCACTTCGTTTTTGTTCGTGGCAAAATTAAAGTTACTTCTCCAGAAGAGGCCGCCGGAGGCGATATTGACGGTGTTCAACGAAAGCTCGAGGCCTTTGTTGGTGACCTCGCCGACGTTATCGAGTCGGGTCGAGACTACGGAAGGCTGCGGCACCGTGAACTCAATCAACAAATCATTGGTCGTTTTATTATACCAATCGATTGTGCCGGAAAGCCGATCATTCCACAAGCCGAAATCCAAACCGAGATTCAACTGACTGGTCTCTTCCCATTTCAGATCGGGATTAGCCAACTGCGTCGGGGCTACGCCGGTGCGCACTTGATCGCCAATTACGGCATTGGCACCCGGGCCGAGGATGAGCAGTGAGCGGAAGTTTCCAATGTCTTGATTACCCGTGATGCCATAGCT
>CAYNDW010000260.1:0-2510 GCA_964395375.1 uncultured Cytophagia bacterium | reverse complement strand
CATCCGGCGGGCCAAGATCACGGCCGAGATCGGTGAAGCCACGATCGAGCTCGAGGATCAGCAATGAGCGGAAATTGCCGATGTCTTGATTGCCGGTGATGCCATAGCTGACGCGCAATTTCAAGTCACTGATGCTGCGGCTATTTTTCAAGAATGACTCTTGCGATAGACGCCAACCAATGGAGCCGGAGGGGAACAAGCCCCATTTGTTGTCCGCGCCAAAACGCGAGGAGCCTTCACGCCGCACCGCGGCGCTCAACAGGTATTTATCGGAGAGATTGTAATTCACGCGGCCGAGGAAGGAAACCAAGCGGTTTTTGGCTTGGTAGGAATACGGCCGGATCGAAAAGTCCGCGCCGCCGCTGAGGTTGTTGAACGACCAAAAGTCGGTGACAAAGTTTTGGACCGCGGCGCCAAACGATTGATCTTCGAATTCTTGGAAGGTATATCCGCCCCACGCTTCCAGCTTTTGCGTGGCGCCGATACTCCGGCGATAATTCAGCGTGCCTTCGAAGAGCACGTTTTGATTTTGGTTGCTGCGGTTATCCGCTCTGCCGCCGAAGGTCGCGGCATAGGGCAAACTGCGCGGTTGATAAGTGCTGCGCGTGGCGTTGGTGCGATCCAACCCGAGATTGATCTTTCCCGTCAAGGAAGGAAGAAGATCGTACTCGGCCGTGGCGTTCATAAACAGACGCAACGTCTCGGTTTGATCGTCGATTTGTTCGACGAGCGCGACCGGGTTGCGGATACCGGTGTTGGCGTATTCAAAATATTCCCCACTGCTCAAAAGCACGGGCTGGGTGGGAATCATTTTGTAGACTTGCGAGAACACGCCGCCTTCGAAACCGCCTTCTTGCGCGTACGGCGTGTTATAGCGCTTGATGAAGCTGGGGTTGAAACGCACGCCGAGACGCAGCTTGTTCTCAAACATCGCATGATCGAGGTTCAAGCGCGCCGTGACGCGAGTGCGCTCCGAGCCGAGCACAATGCCCTGTTCATCGAGATAGTTCATGGAAACCAGATATTGCGTCGCCTCCGTGCCGGAGCTGAACGTGAGGTTGTGATTTTGAGAAATTCCAGTTCTCACAATCGCATCTTGCCAATCGTTGGTGCTGCTGCCTTCAGTGGTCACGCCCAGCGTTCTGGCAAAATCACGATATTCTTGCGCCGTCATAAGATTTAGCTTGTTCGACTGACTGGCGGAACTGGTGTACCCGTCATAAGTCATGGAGAAGCCGCCGGGGCGACCTTTTTTGGTGGTAATCAAAATCACGCCGTTGCCGCCGCGCGCGCCGTAAATGGCCGCGGAAGAGGCGTCTTTCAATACATCAATGGAAGCGATATCGCCGGGGTTCAACGTACTGAGCGGGCTGTCGATGGCGTTGACGCCAATAACGTCGCCATTGCCGGGACCGCCGGGGCTGGCGGAACCGCTGCTCACGGGCACGCCGTCAATTACGATCATCGGCTCGTTGCCCGCTGACACCGAGGTGCCACCGCGAATGCGGATCAGTGGAGCCGAGCCGACGTCGCCGTTAATCTGCGTGACCTGCACCCCGGCGAGCCGGCCTTGCAGCAGATTTTGCGGATCGGTCGTCGCGCCTTGATTGAAAGCGTAATCTTGCAACGAAGAGACCGCGCTCGTAATGTCTTTGCGCTGCTGGGTGCCGTAGCCAATCACCACCACTTCTTCACCAGCGAGAGCCTGCGGCGTGAGCGTGACATCAAGCGTTTGGCGGGAGCCGACGGTTACTTCTTGCTTGAGGTGACCGAGATAAGAAAACACCAACACATCCGAGCCCGAGACGTTTTCCAAAACATACTTGCCGTCTTGATCCGTCGTCGTGCCTCGTGTCGTATTCTTCACGAGAATGTTGACTCCGAGCAGCGGCTCACGGCCCTCGCCGGAAATGACCCGACCGCTAACTCGGCCCTGCCCGAAAGCCTGGCTCATGAGAAGCATACTCACGGCGCACAACAGTGTAGTTCGCACTTTGGACATGCCTACCTCCTCTGCCTTTGGTTGAGATACAGTGCGTGTTAAAGCAACGTTGCGTTTAATTTGTTCTTATAGCATGCAAAAATTGCTGCTCTATGGTGGGAAGGAAACGCGCGTAACGACTTTGAAGCGACCGGTGAACCGCACGGGTCGCTTCATGCAAACTTATTGAAGCGTTCCGAGCAAATGCGTCTTGCGTTTAGAATTTTGTGCAGCTATCGAAAGATAGTTTCAGTCAAATCGGGAGGGAAGGCAAAAATCACTGGCATCAAGATTGGGAAATAAACGTCTTTTGTCAAGGTTTTTTTAAAAGACCCTCACGGGCACTTGCGCCAACGCATGGAACATGCGGCGGCGCAGCGAGACCAGCAGTTAGCACAACATTGTTTGACGCCAGCTTTGAGAACCTTACTCACGGCCCTCGACCATTTCGGTGATATCACCGAAATGGTCGATCCTTCGTTTTTCATTTGAGCAACTTGGGCTTTCGCGCCATCAGCTTTTTGATGCT
>CAYNDW010000259.1:0-8256 GCA_964395375.1 uncultured Cytophagia bacterium | reverse complement strand
CAGAAAATTTTGATCGAGAAGTGCAATCGTCAAGGCAAACCCGTGATCACGGCCACGCAGATGTTGCGCTCGATGGTGGAGAATCCCCGCCCGACGCGCGCAGAAGCCGCGGACGTGGCGAACGCGGTGCTCGACGGCACCGACGCCGTCATGCTCTCCGAAGAAACCGCGGTCGGAAAATTCCCTTTGGAAACCGTGCAAGTGATGGAGCGCATTTTGAGCATGACGGAAACGCGTTTATCGCGTCGTGAACGCTTGCCCGTGGAAAAACATCAAGGCAAAGTTTCGGTGCCCGCGGCCATCAGCCATGCGGTCACGACGATTGCGCACGAGCTGAAAGTCGCCGCGATCTTTACGCCCACGCAAACCGGCGCAACGGCGAAGATGGTCGCGCGCTATCGTCCGAGTGTTCCGCTTATCGCGTTCAGCCCCGTGCTCGGGACCGTGCGGCAACTCGCTCTCGTGTGGGGCGTACAGCCCGTGCTGCTGGAGCGCGAATATGAAAACACCGACGAGTTGATTCAACGCTGCAAACAATTGGCGCTCGCGAGCGGCCTTGTGCAACCCGGCGAAGCCGTCATCATCGCCGCGGGCCTTCCGCCCGGCGTGCCGAGCGGGACGAATTTGATAAAGGTGGAAGTGGTTTGAGTTTTGTTTTGATGAGATTGCTAAAAGCTAAAGCCGAAGCCGAAGCTATAGGAGGAGAAACCTATGTTTGAGAGTACAAGAATAGCATCGACGTTCCTTAGCTCGGAACGTATAGTCGCCTATAAAGGCGACTGTTTGAATTTGCTCAAACAAATTCCTGATGGTTCATTACAGTTGATTGTAACTTCCCCTCCGTACAATATCGGCAAAGAATATGAGCAAAGATCAACGTTAGAATCTTACATTGCGCAGCAAACGGATGTCATTGAAGAGTGTGTACGGGCCTTGTCCGAACGCGGCAGCATTTGTTGGCAAGTCGGCAATTTCATCGATAATGGCGCCATCATTCCACTTGACGTAGCGCTCTTCCCGGCTTTCCAAAAGCTTGGTTTAAAAATGCGCAATCGCATCATTTGGCATTTTGAACACGGCTTGCACTGCAAGAAAAGATTTTCCGGCCGATATGAAACAATCATGTGGTTCACAAAGACGGATGATTACGTTTTCAATCTCGACGCTGTGCGTGTCCCACAAAAATACCCCGGCAAAAAATATTTCAAAGGCCCGAAGACGGGACAGTATTCCGGCAATCCGCTTGGAAAGAACCCCGGCGATTTATGGGTTATACCAAACGTCAAAAGCAATCACATCGAAAAAACCATTCACCCTTGCCAATTTCCGGTGGAGTTGATAGAACGCCTAGTGTTGTCGCTGACGAATGAAGATGATTGGGTCTTCGATCCATTCTTGGGCGTCGGTTCAACTATTATTGCGGCGATTCGGCATGGCAGACGTGGTGCAGGCTCGGAAGTTGTCGCGGACTACACTCAAATTGCGCGCGACAGAATTAAACAAGAATTGCAAGGGACATTAAAGACTAGACCGATGAATCGACCGGTTTACGACCCTGTGAGAGCGGGCAATAGCTTAGCTATCGCACCGTGGAATTTGCCAAATCATGTTTCGCAGTTGACGTTGCTTGAATAGCGCAGGAGGACCGACTTCGATGAAGATTGTCGAAACTTACTCTCATCTCAATGGGCTGGAATTTCTTTTGGTCCACAAGCCGAGGCTTTGGAAAGAAATCCAAGCCGTCGTTTCTGCGGTTGATGCCGAGGCTTGCAAAACTAAAATCTCGCAAGAAAAAGGGATGAAGGGCAAATTGCTGTATAGCCCGATCGACATGAATGCCGGTTTTCGAAAGCTACTTAAAGCGAAAGACTGGCAGGAGAGTCGTGTAAGCTATTGGGTGACGAAGAATGAGAAATTGATTCGGAAAACATTGACGCTCCCTCCTGAAGAGCAAAAGCAGGAGATCGAGGCTGCTGGCGAAAAGCCGATTTTTAGTTACAACCAAACGGACTTTGTGAAAGACCGCGTTGCGATTGAAGTTCAATTCGGGAAGTATTCTTTTGTTGCCTATGACCTCTTTGTAAAGCATTTAGCTTTCTATGTCGGCGATAGAATTGATGTCGGAGTTGAGATTCTTCCCATGAAAAAACTTCAAAGTCAGATGAGCTCCGGCGTCGCCTATTTCGAAGGGGAATTTTATAACGTAGTCCGCCAGGGACGCGGAGTTCCGGCAGTGCCGCTGGTCATTTTAGGCATAATCCCTTGAAAATGAAGCTTGCAATATTCAAAGAGATGGTGAGCCCTTTGTGGCGTTTGGCAAAAAATATTGGTTCTATGTTGTTTCATGTGGGTAAACCTACTTGCCAACACCGAAGGCGTTTAATGATAAAGCCCAGGGTAGCGCAGCGCACCATGGGACCATCGCAACATTCTCTCAGAACCCTGAAAAGGTTCAATAAAATTAGCCGCCGATACGTTTTGTCAAAGTGGTGTCGTGTCTTAGCGCAATCCTATTGCCCCCCGTTCGGGGTTCGGTGTTATTGCCGACAGGGCGCCCCGGGCCCCCCGCTGCGGGCCACCCGGGGCTATCACCTGCAACGCCTTCGGCGTTGGGAAGCTTGCTTTACTCTACCCACACGAATCGACATAGAACCAAAATATTCTTCTGTCTCGTATCTTCTGTCTTTGATTAATGAATAAACCTCGGATTGCAGTTTTGCATTGAAGCGACGCTAAATCATGCCCGGCCCTTTTCACGTCTCGCACGCGCACGAACCGATCTTCAAATACGCGCGCAAAGATTTTCCGCTCTTTCAACAGAGCATGACCGTGGCCGAGGCGTTGCGCAGCATTCGGGAGAAAGGCTTGGGCGAGCGCGTCGTTTATTTTTATATCGCGGACGAGGCGCAATGTTTGGTGGGCGTGTTGCCGACACGCCGCTTGTTGACCGCGAGTCTCGAACAGAAATTGTCCGAATTGATGGTGCAGCGTGTCATCAAAATTCCCGAGACGGCCACGGTGTTGGAAGCATGCGAGTTTTTTGTGCTGTACCGCTTGCTCGCGTTTCCGGTGGTGAATGCGCAAGGCCAAGCGCTCGGCGTGGTCGATCTGCACCAATTCACGGACGAGGTGTTGGACTTGGCCGAGTCGCAGCAGGCCAATGCCATGTTTGAAGCGCTCGGCTTTCGGCTCGAACAAGTGCGCAGCGCGCCCGTGTTGCAGGCCTTTCGCTATCGCTTCGTGTGGCTGCTCGCGACAATTGCGAGCGGCACCGCGTGCGCCATGCTCGCGGGTTTGTTTGAAGCCACGCTGGCGGAGAGTCTAATCATCGCGTTTTTTCTCGCGCTCGTGTTGGCATTGGGCGAGAGCGTGAGCATACAATCCATGACGGTCACGGTGCAAGCGTTGCGCGCGCTGCGGATTTCGTGGCTGGAATATGGACGCGGGCTGTGGCGCGAGCTTCGGATCGCGGTGCTGTTGGGCGCTGCTTGCGGCGCATTGGTCACGCTCATCGTTTGGCTTTGGCGCGGAGATTTGCATGCCGCGCTCGTGATCGGGGCGAGCATCTTCGTCTCGTTACACTTAGCTTGCATCATGGGACTTTCCGTGCCGTGGCTGTTGCACGCGATCAAGCTCGATCCCAAAATCGCCGCGGGCCCGATTACGCTCGCGGTGACGGATGTCGGAACGCTGCTGTTCTATTTCACGCTCGCGGCGAGGGTTTTATGAGGAAGAAAATTTAATGCGCACGCAAAGAAACGAAGAACCCTCAAAGCTTTTCTTTGCGACTCGGCGTCTTTGCGTGAGCTTTTTTTGATGAACAAACTGCATTTGGACTTTTAGCCAAAGGAGAATAATCATGTCTGCTATTGCTGAAATTCGTGGCCGTGAAATTTTGGATTCGCGCGGCAATCCGACGATTGAAGTGGATGTGTTGTTGGAGCGCGGCGTGATCGGTCGCGCCGCGGTGCCGAGCGGCGCTTCGACCGGCGAGCACGAAGCGGTTGAGTTGCGCGACGGCGACGCCAAGCGTTACAAAGGCAAGGGCGTTTTGAAAGCGGTTGAGAATGTCAACCAAATCATCGCGCAGGAATTGATCGGCATGGACGCGCAGCAACAAAAGGCGATTGACCGCGCGATGATCGAGCTTGACGGCACCGAGAACAAAGGCCGCCTCGGCGCGAACGCGATACTCGGCGTGTCGCTCGCCGTGGCAAAGGCCGCGGCGTATGAAAGCGATTTGCCATTGTACCAATATCTCGGCGGCGTGGCCGCGCATGTGCTGCCCGCGCCCATGATGAACATCATCAACGGCGGCTCGCATGCGGATAACAGCGTCGATCTGCAAGAATTCATGGTCATGCCGCTCGGCGCTTCCTCGTTTTCCGAAGCGCTGCGTTGGGGCACGGAAGTTTTTCATGCGCTCAAAGCCGTGCTCAAAAAGCAGGGCCACAGCACCGCGGTCGGCGATGAAGGCGGCTTCGCGCCGAATCTCGGCTCGAACGAAGAAGCGCTCGTGGTGATCATGCAAGCCATCGAAGCCGCGGGCTTGCGCCCCGGCGAAGATGTTTATATCGCACTCGACCCGGCTTCGAGCGAGTTTTATGATAAAAAGAAAAACACCTATGAGTTGAAATCCGAGAAACGCTCGCTCTCCGCCGAGGAGATGATTTCATATTATGAAGGCTTGGCGAAGAAGTATCCCATTATCTCCATCGAAGACGGGCTCGCGGAAGATGATTGGGACGGTTGGAAGAAGATCACGCAGCGGCTCGGTAAAAAGCTGCAGCTCGTAGGCGACGATCTGTTTGTCACGAACACGAAGCGTTTGCAATCCGGCATCGAGCAGGGCGTGGGCAATTCCATTCTCGTGAAGGTGAATCAAATCGGCACGCTGACGGAAACGCTGGCCGCCATCGAAATGGCGCATCGCGCGGGTTACACCGCGGTGATTTCGCATCGCTCCGGCGAAACCGAGGACACGACGATTGCCGACATCGCCGTGGCCACCAATGCCGGACAAATTAAAACCGGCAGCGCTTCCCGCACGGATCGCATCTGCAAGTATAATCAACTGCTGCGGATCGAAGAACTGCTGGGCGAGAGTGCGAAGTATGCGGGCAAGGCGATGTTGCGGAAAAGCTGAGTGCAAATTTTAAATTGAAAATTTGCAATTTAAAATTTGAAATGCTTTTCATCGGAGTTCAAGTTTTTGCTTATAAAGCAAAAGGCTTTTCTGTAAGCGGATAAAGCCTTGCAGGATTTATCCGCTTGATCTTTTTAATCCGCTTACAAAAAGCATTGGGCTTGCAGCTCGTTGTGCATGAGGAGAAAGGCATTGTTTTTCTGCAATGAATGTCTAGATTAGCGCCCTACAATTTTGGCAATAATCACCCAAGCATTGGCTGAGAACGAAAGCGGAGACGGTGCATGGCCTTCAAAGATCCGAAGTACGATAAACCGATTCAGCTTCGCAAGACACGTCGTCCTAAACAACTCGCGGTGATCGACCAAAGCGGCTGCACGGGCTGCATGGTGTGCATCGATTTTTGCCCGGCGGATTGCATTCTCATCGTGCCCGGTCCGGATCGCAATGCGCCGACTTTGCATCGCTTGGTCGAAGTCGATTTACCGCGCTGCATCGGGTGTACGTTGTGCGTGAAATATTGTCCGTGGGAAACGATCTCGATGCTGGAGTTCGAAGACGGTTACAAAAAAGCGGAAGAATGGACCATTCGCACGGTGCTAAGTGAAATCATTGAACCCGTCCCAGCCGCGGTACCAACTGCGCCCCGCGCCCCTGCACGCCCGGCAGCTCACGCCGCAGCTTAGTATTGAGGATCGCGCTGATTTGAGCGAAGGTCTCGCGCTGTTTAATGCGGGCGAGTTTTGGGAGGCGCATGAAGCGTGGGAACGAATATGGAGACGCCATGCCGAGCCGTGGCGTTTTTTTATTCAAGGCTTGATTCAAGCGGCCGCGGCGCATCATCAAATGCGGCGCGGCATTCATCACGGCACGGTCAAGCATCTCATGAACGCATTGGTCAAACTCGAAGTCGCGCCGCCGGATTTTGCGGGATTGGCATTGGAAGAGTTTCGCGGTTACTTGCGAAAACTTTTGGCGCAGGTGGAAGAAGTCGAAGCCGCCGACTTTGGGACGCATGAAAATTTGCGCGCCGCGCCGCTGCGGTTTCTTGCCTCGAAATGAATGCGGTCGCGCTTCGCTAAAATGCTGCGGAATTTTCGCTTGACAATGCTGCGCGTGGAATAGTATCTTGCCGCGCTTTTTTTTGTAAAGCGGTTGCCACGAATGACCTTAAAATCGACCTATGATATTAAGCCCGACTCCCGATCCTCTTTCTGAACGCGAACGCATGGTGTTAAACTCCATTGTGGAAGACTTCGTGCGCAACGCGGTTCCGGTCGGGTCGCGAGTGTTATCCAAAAAACAAGGTATCAAGCTCAGCCCCGCGACGATTCGAAACGTGATGGGCGATCTCGAAGAGATGGGCTTCCTCTCGCATCCGCACACTTCCGCCGGTCGCGTTCCCACGGATAAAGGTTATCGGTTTTATGTCGACACGCTGATGGAAGTCGAAGCGCTTTCGGAGCAGGAAAAGAACGATATTCTCCAACATTTTCTGCGCGTCACCAAAGAAGTAGACTCCATTCTAGACGCGGCTTCGCAAATGATTGCGCGTGTCTCGAACCAGTTGGGCGTGGTGCTCTCGCCGCGCTTTTATCAAGGCGTGTTTGAGAAGATCGAGTTGGTGCCGATTTCGGAAAAGAAAGTCTTGATGGTGCTCTCGATCAAATCCGGTTTGGTGCGCACGATTCTTTTGAAAATGGAAGCCGAAGTTTCGCGCGAAATCATGGAGAAAACCGCGGCCGTAATCAACGAGCGCTTGCACGGCCTGAGTTTGACGGAAATTAAAAACACGCTCGATAGCCGTTTGCGCGATTTGGTGGAAGTTGACGCGGGTTTGGTGAATGCCATTGCAAGTTCGGCAACGCCTTTGATCGATCAAATCGATCACCGAAATTTTCATTTCGGCGGCACCAACAACATTATGGTGCAGCCGGAGTTTTTCGATCATCGCAAACTTTCCAACATGCTCAATCTGCTCGAAAGCAAGCAGATCGTGATTCGCTTGTTTGAACAGAGCGAATCGCGCGGCGAGTTGACCATTGCCATCGGCGAAGAAAATCGCGATGAAGTGATTAAATATTGCAGCTTGATTACCACTTCCTATCACCTCGGCGGCGTCACCGGCACCTTGGGTGTGATCGGGCCTACGCGCATGCGTTATCCCAAAGTTATCGCCTTGGTGGATTTCATGGCGAAGGTCTTGACCGAAGTGCTGGAAGAAAACGTCGGCGGCACGGGTTCTAAAAATTAGTCATGAGGATGTGATTTTGGCAATGACCGAGGCGAAGCCGGATCAAACGGCCGAGGAGGGCCAACCCGAAGCAACACCCGCAACACCAGAGTCGACGAGCCTCGAACCCAGCGCGTTGCATGAGGTTCCTCCCGCAGCGCACGACGCAACTTCGGAAGGCGCCGCGCCAACGCCGGAAGGCGCCGATCCCGCCGCCGAGGCTTTGGTTGATACGAATAGCGAGGAAACCGAGAGTGCAAACGGCACGCTCGCTTTGCATGAGTTGGAGACGGAAGTTGATGTCGAAGCCGCGCTCAACTCTCCTGCCGAAGACGGCGCGGAAAAGCCCAAAGGTTTTTTTCGTCGCCGCGTACAGAATCAAGAATTTAAAAAATTCAAAGCGGAAAATGAAAAGCTCGCCGCGGAAGTGGATTTATACCGCGAACGCTATTTGCGGGTCGCAGCGGAAATGGAAAATTTTCGCAAACGCACGGATCGCGATTTTTTCAGCCGCGTGCAAACCGAAACCGCGCGCACGATTCTCGCGTTCTTGCCGCTGTTAGATGATTTGGAGCGCTGCCTCACTACGAAAGCCGAGGTGCGCGATTACGATGCGCTGCTTCTCGGGGTGCGATTGATTCAACAAAATTTCGAAAAGATTTTGGCGGATCACGGCGTGGCGCCGATGGCGGCCACGGCTAAAGAGTTTGATCCCAATCTGCACGAAGCATTGACGGAAATGGCTAGTGAGGGCAAAGCGCCGGGCCTGGTGTTGGAAGAGCATGTCAAAGGCTATCTGCTGCGCGATAAAGTTTTGCGGCCGGCAAAAGTGATCGTCAGCAAGTAAACACGTTATACTCTTTGCGGGTGAAATTGT
>CAYNDW010000258.1:0-8277 GCA_964395375.1 uncultured Cytophagia bacterium | reverse complement strand
AATATGACCGAGAGTGAAGGAGGCACAGGGATCATCAAAGTGCCGCCGGAGCCGCCCTACACTCCTGAGGCCGAAGCGCGAGCCAAGGAATATTTCCGCGATGCCTGTGCCGCGTGCCATGGCGAAACGGGCAAAGGAGATGGCGTGCAAGAGCAGTTTGATGAAGCAGGATATCCGACTCGCCCTCGCGACTTGACGCAGGGAGTTTTTAAAGGGACTCCGGAGCCTCAAGACGTTTACCGCCGGCTTATTGCCGGTATGCCGGGAACTCCCATGCCACAGAGTGAATGGGCGTATGGCACCGATGCCTGGGACTTGACGCATTATGTTTTGTCAATGTCCAGCCCCGAGCAACGCGAGCGTGTGGAGATGAAAAAATTTCAAATTGTGGCCAAGTATGTCCAGCAGATTCCCGATCATCCGGATGCCGGCGTGTGGCGTGATGCGGCGAGCGTAAATCTTCATATGATGCCATTATGGTGGCGCAACGATCGCCCGGAGATATTGAACGTGCAAGCGCTGCACGACGGAAAAGAACTGGCGTTGCGCTTGATGTGGTATGATGAAACCAACGATGAAACGGCAATCCGGCCTCAGGATTTTCGCGATGCTGCCGCGGTGGAATTTTCTTTGGATCCCGATCCCCCATTCTTCGGCATGGGCCAAAAAGGCCAATTCGTCAACATCTGGATGTGGAAATCAGAGCGACAAGCTGACCTGGAGCCGGCGTTTCAGGACATCGACAAAGTATATCCCAATATTGGCATTGATTCCTATCCCAATCTCACGCGCTCGCCGGTCGAGCAACCGACTCGACATGCTTTGACGATGGAATCGGATCCGACCTTCATCACCGGTTGGGGCGCGGGAAATATTGTTTCCGATCCGACGCGACAAAGCGCTGCCGAGGCGCTTGGAGCGCAAGGATTCGGCACCCTCAAAGCGCATCCGATGCCTGACCAAACGGTGAAAGCAACCGGGGTCTACGATGTTGGAACGTATCGGGTGATTTTCCGCCGCGCCTTCAAAGGAAATGTGAAGAGCACCTTGAATTTCGTTCCCGGTCAAACCGTGCGTGTCGCCTTTGCGGTGTGGAATGGGCGCGCCGGCGATCGCGATGGGAAGAAATCGGTGACGATCTGGCAGGATCTCGTCATAGCAAAATAAATGGATTGATGGATTGTTGGATCGATGGATTAATGGAATTACTATTACTCCAACAATCCAGCAATCCAACACATGAGGAGAGACTTATGTCCGAGCAAAACTTCAACGAATTCGGTAGCATGAATCGTCGCGCATTCCTGCGTTGGATGGGCGTCGGCGCGGGGACGACAGTCCTTCACATGGGTCTGCCGCTCCATCTCCTGGCCGCCGCTGACCCGAATGAAAACCCATTGGCCGGCTCGGTAAATCGGAATTGGGAGAAAATTTACCGCGACCAATATAAATACGACTCCACATTCGACTGGGTCTGCTCGCCCAACGATACGCATGCGTGCCGCGTGCGCGCTTACGTGCGCAATGGCATCGTGACGCGCATGGGCGCGACGTATGATTATCAAAAGTACGCCGATATTTACGGCAATCACGCCAGCAACAACTGGAATCCGCGCCAGTGCGCCAAGGGCTACACGTTCCATCGCGTGATTTACGGCCCGTATCGTTTGAAGCATCCCATCGTGCGCAAAGGCTGGAAAGCATGGGCCGAGGCCGGCTTTCCCGAACTCACGCCCGAGCTGAAATCGAAATATAAATTCGACAGCCGCGGCGACGACGAGTTCGTGCAACTCTCCTGGGAAGACGCGTTCGATAACATTGCGAAAGCATACGCGGCGATTGGAAAACGCTATAGCGGCGAAGAAGGCAAGAAGCGTTTGCTTGCGCAAGGCTATCAACCCGAAATGGTCGAAGCGACACAAGGCGCGGGCACGCGCACTTTCAAGATGCGCGGCGGCATGGGCCTCTTGGGCGTGATGGGCAAGTACGGCATGTATCGCCTCAACAACTCGATGGCGCTGCTTGATGCGCAGATTCGCGGCGTGGATCACGAGCATGCGCTTGCGGGCCGCAATTGGTCGAACTACACGTGGCATGGCGATCAAGCGCCTGGCCATCCGTGGGTGCATGGCCTGCAAGCTTCGGATTGCGACTTCAACGATCTGCGCTTCTCTAAGCTCATTATCATGGACGGCAAGAATCTCGTGGAGAATAAATTGCCGGACTCGCATTGGTTCATCGAATGTATGGAGCGCGGCGCAAAGATCGTGGTCATTGCGCCGGAGTACGGCCCGCCTTCGACCAAAGCGGATTACTGGATTCCGATTCGGCCCGCGACCGATGCGGCGCTGTGGCTCGGCGTCACGCGTATTATGATCGAGAAGAAGTGGTATGATGAAAAATTCGTGAAGCAATTCACCGATCTGCCGTTGCTCGTGCGCAAAGACAATCTCAAACGTTTGCGCGCGCAAGAGGTGTTTGCGAACTATCAAACCACGCTCGATGCGGACGGGCCTTCGATGAAGATTCAAGGTCTCTCCAAAGAACAGCACGACAAGCTCGGCGATTTTGTGGTGTGGGATGCAAAGACGAATCAACCGCGTGCGGTCACGCGCGATGACGTCGGCGAAACGCTTGTGAAGAAGGGCATCGAGCCGGCGCTCGAAGGCACGTTTAAAGTGAAATTGGTCGATGGCAAAGAAATCGAAGTCGCGACGCTCTGGTCGCTCTATCAAATCCACTTGAAAGATTATGATCTCGACTCCGTGGTCGAGATGACGAGCGCGCCGAAAAATTTGATCATGCAATTGGCCGAAGACATTGCCACGCTTGCGCCCGCGGCCATTCATCAAGGCGAGGGCATCAATCATTGGTTCCATGCCACGGAGATGAATCGCGCCGCTTATTTGCCGCTTTTGCTCACGGGCAATATTGGCAAGCCTGGCGCGGGTTGCCACACGTGGGCGGGCAATTACAAAGCCGCTCTGTTTCAAGGCTCGCCGTGGACCGGACCCGGTTTCAAAGGTTGGGTCGCCGAAGATCCGTTCGAGCCGAACCTCGATCCGACTGCGCACGGCAAAGCGGTGAAGGCGCACGCTTACACGAAGGACGAAGAGCCGGCGTATTGGAATCACGGCGACAAAGCGTTGATAGTCGAAACGCCCAAGTATGGCCGCAAAAATTTCACGGGCAAAACGCACATGCCCACGCCCACGAAGGCGTTGATGTTCACGAACGTCAATCTCATCAACAACGCCAAGCACGTGTATGAGATGATCAAGAACGTCAATCCGAATATCGAAATGATTGTGTCCATCGATATTCAGATGACGGCTTCGATTGAATACTCGGACCTCGCGCTGCCTGCGAACTCGTGGCTGGAGTTCGAAGATTTGGAAGTCACCGCGAGTTGTTCGAACCCGTTTCTGCAAATTTGGAAAGGCGGCGTGCCGCCGGTGTTCGATAGCAAAGATGATCTCGCCATTCTCGCGGGCATCGCGAAGAGCATGGCGAAAGTCACGGGCGAGAAACGCTTCGAAGAATATTTCAAGTTCGAACACGAGGGCAAGCGCGGCATCTACATTCAACGCTTGCTCGACACCTGCACGACAACCGCCGGTTACAAACTCGACGACATCATGGCCGGCAAGTATGGCCCTTCCGGCGGCGCGCTGATGTTGTTCCGCTCGTATCCGCGCATTCCGTTTTATGAGCAGATCAAAGACAGCGAGCCGTTCCACACCGACACGGGCCGCTTGCACGCGTACTCCGACGTGCCAGAGGCCATCGAGTACGGCGAGAACTTCATCGTGCATCGCGAAGGCCCGGAGGCCACGCCGTATTTGCCCAACGTGATCGTAAGCGCGAATCCTTTCATTCGCCCGGAAGATTACGGCATCACGCAAGCCGCGCAGCATTGGGACGACCGCACGATTCGCAACATCAAAATGCCGTGGGCGCAAGTGAAGACCACAAAGAATTTTTTGTGGGAAAAAGGCTTTCAGTTTTATTGCCTCACGCCTAAGACGCGGCATCGCGTGCATAGCGGCTGGTCGAACGTGGATTGGCACATGCTGTACGACTCCAACTTCGGCGACCCGTATCGTCTCGACAAACGCGCGCCGAGCGTAGGTGAGCATCAACTCCACATCAACCCGCAAGCCGCGCGCGATCTCGGCATCAATGACGGCGATTACGTTTATCTCGACGCCAACCCCGCGGATCGTCCTTATATCGGCGCGAAGCCGGATGAATTTTTCTATCGCGTGTCGCGCTGCATGCTGCGTGTGAAATACAATCATGCGTATCCCTACAACATCGTGATGATGAAGCACGCGCCGTACATTGCCACGGAGAAAAGCGTGAAAGCGCACGAGACGCGCGCCGATGGCCGCGCGCTCTCCGCGAACACGGGCTATCAAGCGAACTTGCGCTACGGCTCGCAGCAATCCATCACGCGCAATTGGCACATGCCCATGCATCAAACCGATTCTCTTTTTCACAAAGCAAAAGCTTTTATGAGCTTCATCTTCGGCGGCGAGGCCGACAATCACGCGCTCAACACCGTGCCCAAAGAAACGCTCGTGCGCGTGACCAAAGCCGAAGACGGCGGCATGGGCGGCGTCGGCGTGTGGAGCGTTGCGACCACGGGATTCACGCCAGACAACGAGAGCGAGTTTATGCAGAAGTATATTGCAGGGGAGTTGATTTCGGTTTCGGAGTGAGGGAGTGGTGGAGTGATGGAGTTTGGGATTGATGGATTGGTGGAGTGGTGGGTCTCGTGTGCACAGAGGTTTTTACATTACTCCATAACTCCACCAATCCAACGCTCCACTCATCAGATGATTCTAACGCCGTGCTTTAGAATTTCATGCACGAGGGGAAAATCATCAACGAAGTCGGCGGGATGAAAACCGACGGGCTCGATGCCGGCTTTGACGTCCTGCGTTCGCAAAGCGCGCCAAAGAAAAACGAGCGCGTCTTTGCGAGGGCTGAAATCGGGCGAGACCACGCAAACATCTATATCGCTCCACTCGTGGGTTTTGCCCTTTATCTGCGAGCCAAAGATGAACGCTCTTTGAATGGAAAGCCCCTGCTCGCGCAGATGATTCAAATAGTCTTCGACCGGCTTGATGACCGAGGATTTCAGCCGAGGCTTTTGAGCAAGGCGAGAAGGTTTTCGGTTTCTTTGAGCCATGTTTTGGTATAGGATTTAGTTGCTTTACGATGAAATTCGGCTTTGATGATTTCGTAGCGCGCTTTTATGTTGAAGGTCGTCATTTCTTGAAAGGTTTTTATCGTTGCCTCATCGAATTGCAAGCCCGCTTCCTCGGCAATGCGAACAAGATTGTGAATCGTGGGAGGAAATTTCTCACGACGAAGCAAGTAGAGGCGCTTGAGTTCTTTCTCGACTGCTAGATGGCAAAAGAAGAGGCAATAAGCATAATGCTTCTTATCAAGCATGCTATAAGCAACTTTTAGATCATCTTGACTTGAGCGTCGCCAAGCTTTTGCTAATTTCACAACATCCATTTTGCAGCCTATAAAGTAAAGTCTCTTCGTTCTACAGTTCGATTTGATTGATAGGAGAGAACTTCTTCCGCTTCTTCATTGAGACGGTCGGCGTTTTGATTGATCAACTCCAGATCGCGTTGATCGGAAGTTGCTCGGCTCTGCGCGGCCAAAAAGCTGCGAAGCAGTTCCTCGATCAAATCGGAAAGCGAGCTATGGCTGTTCGCTCCCAAGAGATGATTGAGTTGGTGCAGTAAGCTGGGTTCAAGTGAAATTGTGGTTTGAGTTTTCATATGAACAAAGAAAGAATATTGACGGTTCGAAAGTTTGGGCAAGATCGCTATCGAGCTTGATTTGCAGCATTTCAGCGGTTGCCATACAGCACTCATGAATACCCGGTTTGCGCTTGTTTGAAACCGTGTTGCCAATTAACAAGATTTTCATTCGGATGCAAGCGGTAAAAATTGGAGTGATGGAGTATTGGATTTTTGGATTAATGGAAAAGCAAAAGCACATCAATCCAACACTCCATTACTCCAAAACTCCATCCCTCCAACACTCCAAAGGAGAAAGAGATGCCCTACGACGAACCCGATGCCACTGATCCCAACATGCTCGTGGGCGTGGAATTGCCCGGCACGGAAGAGAGCACGCGCGACATGGCGTATGTGTTCGCCGAAGAGTTCGCGCGCTTGGGTTTCGAAAAGCGCAGATTGATGAGCCTGTTCAAAACACCATTTTATGCCGGCGCGCATCGCGCGTATGTGGAATTGGGCGAGTCGGAAATAGAAAAGATCGCCGACGAGTGCTTGGCGATTTGGGGGCGAGTGAGAAGCTTTGACCGCGACACCGTTTTGTGAAATTTTAAATTTTCAATTGAAAATTTAGAATTGAAAATTTTCTAAAAGGAGACCGTCATGCCCAAAGTGTGGAACTGGCAGCTTGGCCGCGGAATGGAATATCCCTATGAAGCGGCTTTTCCGGAAAGGCAGTTCGCGTTCGTCTTCAATACCAATCGTTGCCTGGCTTGCCAAACCTGCACGATGGCTTGCAAGTCAACGTGGACTTTCAACAAAGGCCAGGAGCACATGTGGTGGGCCAATGTTGAAACCAAACCGTATGGCGGCTATCCGCAGCATTGGGACGCGAAGATTCTCAAGCTGCTCGAAGAGGCAAATCCCGAAGGGCAAGTGTGGAATAAGAAAAACGGCGCGGCGCAATTTGACGGCATGACGATTTTCGAGGCGGCAAAGAAGAAGCTCACGCCGGAAAGCGCGCGCGTGCTGGGCTATTTGCCCGAAGATCACGAATGGAACTCGCCGAACATTTACGAAGACAATCCCAAAGGCATCAAAGGCGAGAAGTATAAGTTTGATACCGAGGGCGCGCAATTGCCCGTGCACAAAACATGGTTCTTTTATCTCGCGCGCATTTGCAACCATTGCACATATCCCGCGTGTCTCGCCGCGTGCCCGCGCAAAGCGATTTACAAACGCCCGGAAGACGGCATCGTGCTGCTCGATCAACAAGAATGCCGCGGCTATCGCAAATGCGTCGAAGCTTGTCCTTACAAGAAAACCATGTATCGCGGCAACACGCGCATCAGCGAGAAGTGCATCGCCTGTTATCCGCGCGTGGAAGGCACGGATCCAGAATCCAATGGCCGGCCCATGGAAACGCGCTGCATGGCCGCGTGCATCGGGCAGATGCGTTTGCAAGGCTTGGTGCAAATGAACAAAGACGGCACGTGGAAAGAAGATCGCTACAATCCGATCTATTATCTCGTGCACGTCGCGAAGGTTGCGCTGCCGCTCTATCCGCAACTCGGCACTGCGCCGAACGGTTATTACATTCCGCCGCGCTGGGTGCCCAAGCCGTATCTGCGTCAAATGTTCGGGCCGGGCGTCGATCACGCCGTGGAGCGTTACATGTATCCCGACCGCGAATTGCTTGCGGTGTTGCAGCTTTATCGCCGCTCGAATCTCATCATCTTCAAGTATGAGATCGAAGAAGGCAAGAAAATTTACGAAGGCACGTTGCGCGGTAAACCCGTGAGCATTTATAATGACACGGTCATTGCCTTCGACAAGCAGAACAAAGAAATCTTTCGCACGACGATTGACGAGCCGGTGTTCGAGCGGCCGGCGTTGCACGCGAACTCAATCTAACGCTTGGAGTGATGGATTGCTGAATTATTGGATTGATGGATTGATGGAGTGTTGGAGTGATGGAATGGTGGATTGATGGAGTGGTGCAGTGATGGATTGTTCGATTGCTGGATTGGTGGATTACTGGAATCACGAAGGCGAGTCCCAGTACTCCATCAAGCCAACAATCCATCATTGCAAGACTCCACTAATCCATCACTCCAAGACTCCACTAATCCATCACTCCAAGACTCCAACACTCCAATAAACCAGAGGGATTGCCATGCACGAACTCGATCTCGCCCTTTGCCGCAGCGCTTTGTATGAAGCTTTGGCGCTCGGCTTTAATCCACCCACGCGCACGACGGTTGCGCGCTTGCTCAATGAAGAACAAAACGCGGCGTTGAGCGAGCTTGCGGCAATCATCGATGCGCACACGCATAGTGATCGGTTGGGAAATCTTTCTCCGCAAGTGCGGCGCTTGTGGCAGCTTCCCGAAGCCCAGAGTCTGGAGGCGCTGGCCGAGGCTTATCTCCATCTCTTCGGCCACACGGCGCACGCGCAAGTGCCGCTGCACGAAACCGAGTACGGCGAGGACACGATGTTCCAACAGCCGCAG
>CAYNDW010000257.1:0-8337 GCA_964395375.1 uncultured Cytophagia bacterium | reverse complement strand
AAATGCTGCCTTTGCCGAGAAACTGCTGCCATTGCAAACCGAGAGCATGATTATTCCAGCGGATGTCGGCGTAATCGAGTTTGGGAAAAGGGAAAGGCTCGGCCTCGCCGGAAAGTTGATCGTAGCCGTAGAAGCCGTGCATGGTTACGCGTGTTTTGCGGCCGCTGTCATAAACGCTTTTGCCGGAGAGATCATAAAAGGCGAGTGGATAGCCGGTAAACTTGTCGAGATACGTTTGCCGTCCGTTCAACATAAACGTCCACTTGCGACCGCTTTCGGGTTGATACTTGCGCAACGGTCCTTCCAGCAAAAATTTGGAAGAGGCCAAGCTCACCATGCCGAGGCCGCAAAACTGTTGCGCATTGCCGTCACGCAAAATCACATTGGTGACTGAAGAAAGCCGCTCGGTGTAACGCACCGGAAAGATGCCACGATGAACTTCCACGGCTTTGATAGCGTCGACGTCGAACGTGCTGAAAAAGCCGAGGGCGTGATAGGGATTATGGATCGTCATGCCTTCGACGAGCACGTGGTTTTCGTTGCTGCTCCCGCCGCGAACGTAGAAGCGGCTGTTGAAGTCGTTCGCTTGGGCCACGCCAGGAAGCAACGCGAGCGTGCGAAACAGATCAGGCTCGATCACGACAGAAGTCATGCGAAGCTTTTGCGCATCAATAAACTCGCGGCCGAGATTGACTTCTTTCGTCAGGCGATCACGCTCCGCGCTCACAGTGATTTCGGTAAGCGCAAGAGGGTGCGGTTTAAGCGCAATGCGCACATACGAGTTCTTGCCGGCGGTCAGCGTCACTGAATCTTGAAAAATAGCATAGCCTAAAAAAGAAACGCGCAGTTCATAACGGCCGGGAGAAATATTGGAAAAGAAAAAACGGCCATAACGATCAGCCGCAACGCCGCGGTGAAGAGATGGAATCAAGACATGTGCGCCGGGCAAAGTTTCGCCGTTGGAGATGTCGGTCACAGTTCCAGTTAAGCCTGCAAATTGGCTTTGCGCCGGCATAGGCGAATTGGCGGCGAAGAGAAAAACGGCGAGCAAGCAAAGCAAGCGATCTATATGCGTGATCATTTTTTATGTGTCGGAATGATGAAGTTGAGGGTTTTCACGGTGGTGGCGGTCATCAAGCCATAGCCGTTTGCGATGTTGCTATAAACGCCGGGCGTGTAGAGTGCTTCTTTGGTTACGTCGAGATAAGTTGTCGTCACGCGGGTGTTGATGTTTCGCGCCAACCAGGCGGGTTGATCTAAAGCTTCGACATTGAACTTGGCAACCGGCAATAACGTCCGATCACGGCCTTCGACGAGTTGATAAAATAAATCGAAATTCAAATCAAACTTCGCCAAACTTGAAGGCGAAACCTCGGCATACCAGATTCTCTGAAAATATCTTTTGAAAATTTGGTCGGTGCGACCGCGCTTGAAGTCGGCTGAATCGAGATAAAAAACGCGAAAGGCAAGGCGATAGCCGGCAGCGCCGATGGCGGAAGTCCATGTCACGGCAAGCGAATCGAATGGAGCAAGGGTATCGCCCGCTTGTGGGGAGGAAATCTCGAAATCGCTCGGCACCGTTGTCGTGGCGGTGAATGTTCCCTTTTCCGGTATCTCAATGTGCAATTCGTAAAGCTTGCCCGTTTGCGGTTTGTGCGTACTGACAAAAACAAAGTTGTGTGCGATCTCACTACTGCCCCCCGTTGCCTCAAGCTCGTACTGATCATCGAAAACAAAACTCTCCCCAGCACCGCTTAAAGCCACTTTGGCGCGACGAAAGCGTTCGAAATCTTTTTGCAAAAAGTCGCCTTGATATTCGGGCGAAGGAATGGCGTTTTCGAGGATCACGTATTGGCTGTCGCTGGCGGTGTTCAAGAAAGCGAAGATCGAGGGCGGCAGATCCGCGGGCGAAGTGAGGAGGTTGCCGTAGTTGGGGGTGCAAGCACTATTCCCAAAGCAGCAAAAGACGGCAAGAGATATGATCGGGACTTTGCGAAGCATTGGCATCGTGTTTCATCTTTCCGTGAGTTTGAATCCTTGTGAAGTTGCGCGCGCTAATCAAAACCGGAACGAGATGCCAAACGTGGGCACAATGGGAAGACCAAAGGGATGTTCGGCCTCAAGGCCGAAGTAATCATAATCTGCGAAATAAAAGGCAGCATTCAAGCGTGAGAAAACATTGTAGATTTGCCCAAAGAATGTCCATTCCATGCCCAACCAAGAAAAGCTTCGAGCAGAGCGAAAATCCACGCGTTGGTAAAAGGGATAGCGCCGGCTGTTTTTTGCGCTGTAGATATAGCCGGGTGCGCCATAGAACGCAAAGTCGGAACGCTGTTCGAAGATGAGGGGAAAATACTCTCCCAGGAAAGGGAGGTCGACCAAGTTTTGCGTGCTCGCCAAAACCGCGGTATATGGCCTTCCGCTTTGATACAGCAAGGTGAGATTGATATCCCATTTGCCGCGACGGAAACCCGTGACCGCATTGAGAATGTGGCGCACGTCACTGTTGGAGGGAAAGCTATGCCCGCGAAAATCATTGGGAGCACGCATCGGCTCGTTGCGAAGCACGAAATATGAATTCGCCTTCCCAAAAGAATAGTTGACGAAGCCATAATACGTTTTGAGATTGTAGTGCGCACGCAGCTCCACGCCGTACGATTCGCCCGAACCGTTAAGATAAAATGGTTCGCCGGGCAATTGTGTACGGTTATATCGCGTGAGGTGATCGCGTCGATGACAGTATAATTCAAGGTCAGCCTCCAGAACAGAAGAGGCGCTTAACTCGATGCCAAAACCATAGTGATCGGCACGTGCTATTGGACGAGCGGGCGCGGTGGGCAGCCAAGCATCAAACAAAAGCAGGGGATCATCATCATCTTCAAGCGTGGTGAGATATTGATAATGCCGCCCGAACCCGGCTTTAAGACGCCACTTGTCATTCAGGAGATATTTCACGCCAAGCCGTGGCGCCAGAGCTTGCTTGCGATGATAAGGAAAATACAAACCCGTCATGCTCGCTTCGTAGAGCCAGTGCTCGCCCACCCCTCCCGCAATTTCAGCGTAAAGCTTGTGCTGATCTAGGTCGCGCCAGCGACTTTGAAAAGATTGGCGCAGAAAGTTGTTGATGAACTTGTCGAGATATTGATCGATATGGTATCGCGACCAGCCATACCCCAAAGTCGCTCGCCATCGGTTCCATAATCGCCCTTGCCATTCACTGTTGAAGCTCAATTCGCGAATGTCGTTGTCTTGCCGAAAATCGGTGGGAAGAAAAAGCGGCGTATTGTGCGCGAGCGAATGAAAGGCGCTGTAGCTGAGATGATTGGTCCACAAATTTCCGGTGGAAAAAAATTGCTGCCATTGCACGCCGAGCGCATAATTGTTCCAACGAATATCCGTGGCCTCGGGCTTGGGCAATGGAAAAGGTGTTTCAATGCCTTGAAGCTGATCCAAGCCATAAAAGCCGTGTAGCGTTATTCGAGTTTTCTTTCCGCTGTCATAAACGCTTTTCGCGGCAAAGTCATAGAAGAAGAGCGGATAGTTTACAATTTGATCAATATACGTGCGTCGGCCATTGAGCATGAAGGTCCATTTGCGCCCGCTCTGCTCGTGATATTTGAGCAACGGTCCTTCCAACAGAAACTTGGAAGAGGCCAGGCTCACCATACCGAGGCCCGCGAAGCGTTGCGCGTTGCCGTCGCGCAGAACCACGTTCGTTACTGAAGAAAGCCGTTCGCCGTAACGCGCAGGAAAGACGCTGCGATGAATCTCGACGGCTTTGATGGCGTCGACGTCGAACGTGCTGAAAAAGCCCATGGCATGATAGGGATTGTGAATGGTCATGCCTTCCACGAGCACGTGATTCTCATTGCTGCTTCCGCCGCGAACAAAGAAGCGGCTGTTGAAGTCGTTCGCCTGTATTATGCCGGGAAGCAGAGCAAGCGAGCGGAAAAGATCCGGCTCCATCACCGCGGAAGTCGTGCGTATCTCCGCGTTGGTGATATACTCGCGGCTGAGATTGACTTCTTGCGTACGGCGATCATGCTCCGCGGTGACCGTGACTTCGGGAAAGGCAAGGGCCTGTTGTCGAAGTGAAATCTGCAAGTACTGAACTTGGCCGGGCGCAAGCAGCAACGAGTCGTGATGGGTCGCATATCCGATTAAGGAAACTTGTACGCGATATTTTCCCGGAGGCAGGTGTGAAATTAAGAAGCGGCCATGCTCATCCGTGGCCGCGCCGCGGCCAGCCGGCTGCAATAGCACCGAAGCGCCGGGCAGCGTTTCGCCGTTGGCGGCATCTATTATTTTTCCGCTCAATGTGGCGGATTGGTTTTGGCTCCAAGCCATGCTTGCAACCAGTATGAACATTGCGGCAAACGAGAACGAAAACAGTTTTCGAGTGTTCATGGTTTTTGTGCCGGAAGGAAAAGAGGAATGGTTTTGGTGGTAATCGCGCTCATCAGGCCGCGCGCGCCTTCAATGTTGCTATAAACGCCGGGCCGGGCGAGAATTTCTTTGTCATCTTCAAAAACGCCCCCGCGTTGGTTGATCTCACGCGCCAGCCATGCCGGTGCGTCGAGGGCTTCGACGAATACGGCTGCATCTGTGCCCAAGCGTTGTCGTGGAAATGCGCCGGGGGAATTATAATACAATGCCAAGTAATCGAGGGGTAAAAAGGCAATTGGCTCAGCCGAAGTTTCGACATAATACGATTGGCGCTGATGCAGAGTATCCAGCTTTTCACTCCTTCTAAACAGCAACTGCGTTGAATCGATTACGGTCCAGCGCAAACTGACGCGATAGCCGGAAGCGCTTTTTGAACTCGTCCATTGCACAGACAGAGGCTCGAAACGTCAATAGTATCCATTTCGGAAGGCGTGGAAATTTGAAAATCTTCCGGTGTAGTTACAACCGCCGTGAAAATGCCTTTCCCCGGAATATCGGCCCGCAACTCATAAGTTTCACCGGGACGCACGCGTTGCGCACTGACAAAAACAAAATCATGTTCAAAGTCCTCATGAAAGGGTGATGCAATCTCGTATCGGTCGTTGAAGACGAAATCACCTGAAGGCCCGCGCACAGCCACCCGGGCTTGCCGAAAAAGTTGATATTCTCTTTCCAAAAAATCTTTATACGGCCCGGCCGGCGGCGTGGGATTGCGCAGCACCACGTACTGGCTGTCCGCTGCGGTGTTCAAGATTGCAAAGATCAACGGGGGTAAATCTGAAGGCGAGGTGAGCAAGTTGCCGTAATCCGGCTTGCAACTCCAGAATCCCAACAGCAATGAGGCGACAGTCAAATATCCTTTCACAGACATTTCAATGGCCCGCATCATGGTTTTTCTTTGCATGAGGTTTTATCCACTTTAAAGTGACAAGCAAGGAAGATCGGGTTCGCTTGCCGACCTTCCTTTGCCTTCAATCATTCGGGCGAAACATAAAGCACAACAGAAATTCGCTCTTAAAGGCTGGTGCAATCAGCTCTACATTGGGAAGACCAACTCATGGCCTGGACTATTGTGCCTTTGCGCAAACACATTTTGACGTGCGCCGAGCTTGGCCATGAAAATGCGCATCCATCCGGAGCGTTGCCAAAGCTGATGGTTCCGCTATTCGGATAAATGTCATCGGCATCCGTGCAGCCACCTCCGAGAGAAAAGGTATAGGTGCGCGTGAAATCATCAAAAACATCGAGATCATACACGTTTAAAGATTTTGAGAGGCTGGTTCCATTGCCGCCTTTGTGAACCGTAGCAGCGCAATCATCTTCAATGAAGCAAACTTTGAAGCCCGCCGGACTATCGGGGGTCAAAACTTCAATGGCAATGGGGTCGTAATTGCCGCTCAGAAGATTCCATACGCCGGTTCCATTGATGTCCGGGAACTGTTTTTGGGTTCCAGTGCGATCAAAGTTATAGCCTCCATCGAATTGAAAACCCGTCGTGCTTTCGAAAGGATTCCCGGAGCCATCGGAACCGTTGGGGCCGTAGTACATTTCGACCTCGTCATTGCCGCCAAAGTCTCTGTCATCCAACATGCGGATTTTCACTATCCACCAATATTCGGTGTCCGAGCTTGTTTTCGCCAGGCCCGGCCTGCTGTCGAGAAATTCTTGATGCCTGCGTTCTTTGTTGGCTTGGGATAAACGCTCTTCGCCGCCCACGAGAATCAAGAGGTAATCAGCTTGAGGATTATTCTGATCGAAAGAAAATTGGCGACGATGGTCCGCGCTAGTGTTCAGTCCTTTTTGCTTATTGTGCTCCGTTGCTGCCACATGCACGGTAAAGCTCGTTACGTTGTCCGGATCGGCGATGCCGGCCTCTTCGGGATAGCGATCGAGATCCAAAGTAAAATAAGCCTGGGCGTCTTCAATCGAATTTCCAACGCCGACCGAGCCATCAAACAATTCGATATACACTTCGAACGTATTTCCGTTCTCGAGCGGAAACTCCGTGGGGAACTTCTCACTCAAGCCCAAATCCGTGATCGTTGCATGCCGCTCCGCGGCTTTGGCCAGAACTCCCGGCGTGATGATTTGCGGATTACGCTTCAAGAAGTCGAGCAGCTTGCGCAACTCCGGCTTGATGCTCTCGATCGTGTAGGTTTTGCCCTTTTCCAAAACCGCGATCTCGCTGCTGGAATCACTCGACACAGGCCTTTGCGACTCGCACGCGAGGAGAAACAGAATCGACAGCGCGAGCAAGAGACCAGAAAAGAAACGGCGTTTCATAAAAGCCTCTCTTTCAGGTTGAGGTGAAAAATTGCCTCAACCTTGCGAAGGTTTCAAACCTTCGCAAGGTTGAATTGAGAGAGGCTTCAGCAGCCGCAAAAAAGCAATTGACAAAGACCGGCGTGCTCTCTACTTTACGTTTGCCTGTAGTAAGGTAGGAGAGCTTCGGTGGTCCTTCATTGGGCTGCTGAAGCTTTTCCGTTTTAAAGGCGCCCCCCAAGCCGGAAAAGCAAAAGCTCTCACGCAAAGACGCAAGGTTCGCAAAGCAAATCTCTTTGCGGGTTCTTTGCATCTCTGCGCCTTTGCGTGCGCTTTAACTTTTGAGTTCCAGCTTGGAGAGAAGAAAGTTTGATTGAGGGAATGGCCGCACCTATCCAATGGCCCACCTGCCGGGAAAAAGATACTTGCTCATAGCTTGACTCTCGCAAAACAAAAGTCAAACGCGGACAAACAACGCACAATTAAAAATGGCGGCGGAGTTGACCGGTTGTCTCCCGTTTAGCAGCAACGGAGAAAACTTCGCACTGCGTCCCTGGCTGTGGTGCTGAGAAGTGTGGTGCTGAGAAGTGTGGTGCTGAGAAGTGTGGTGCTGAGAAGTGTGGCGCTGAGAAGTGTGGTAGTGTATTCCATAAAGAATCCCTTCCCGAAAACTACAGCCCTCGTTTATTGCGCGCCAATATAATTTCTCGTTCCACGCTTGTCAAGAAGTTTGTTTTTTATTTTTGAGGCAACGGGAAGTAACGCGGCAACTGCCCACAATTTCCGATTGAAAATGAAACGGAAACTTTGCATAATGCCGTGCGCGCGCATGAGGCGCGCGAACCTAACCTGTGAGGTGTAACGATGGCAAGTTTGTGGGATAAAATCGCGCAAGACGTGCAAACCGGCGTGCTCACGCTCTCCGAAAAAACCGGCGAATGGCTGAAGCTCGGCGCCGAGGCCTTGCGCGGCGGCATGGAAACGGCTTCCAATAAAGCGGCGCACGCTTCGAAGTTGGCCAAGCTCAAGTGGGAGCAAAATCTTTTACAGCGCGAAATTGAAAAAGCTTTCACGGCTTTGGGCGGCCAAGCTTATGAGTTGTACGCGCATGACAAGCTCGGAGAATTGGCGGAGAGCGGCCGCGAAAAATTCGAGCAACTGCGCAAACTGGAAGCGGAATTGGAGGCTAAAGAAAAAGAGATCGAAAGTCTGCCTAAAATTTTTGCAACCGAAGCGAGCGCACCGGAGCACGCGCCGGATTGGCAAAACGATTTGGAGCGCAACGGCGGCACGCTCACGCAAGTGACGCTCGACGCGCAATCGGCCGCGGCGCATCGGCAATTAAAAGAAATCGGCTTGCCGCATGATCTCGTCGTCGGCATGATTCTGCGCGGCGAGGAAATTGTGATCGCCAACGCCGAAACCGTGCTCTTGCCCGGCGACCGCATCACACTTTTAGGCAAGAAAGAAGCCGTGCAACAAGCTTTGACGATGCTCGCCGAAGCAACTTTGCAAGCAATGCAATCTGACGAGCAAAAGCGTTGAGCAAGCGTACTACCTGAATTTTGCACGGGTGATGCCGCCAACCTCCGCCTGATGCTGTAAGCATCAGGCTAAAAGGTGGAAACC
>CAYNDW010000256.1:0-8353 GCA_964395375.1 uncultured Cytophagia bacterium | reverse complement strand
TGACCGCGAGAATCGCGTCGTCGCCGCTCTCCAAGCCGAGGATGAGCGTGTGGCAACCGGCCTTCTTCATCTCGCCTAAAACTTCGTCCTCCAAAATATCGGGACGAGTAAAACAGAGCCAGCCGAAATCATATTTGCGCGTTCGCATCGCAGCCAGCAACTCCAACGCGCGCGGCTTCTGCAATGCAAAGGTTTGATCGAGAAAGAACAACTCGCGAATGCCGAGAGCATGCACGCTGTCCAACTCCGCGAGCACGTTGTGCGCCGGCCGAATTTTCCAGCCGAGCGTGCTCATTATACAAAAGGTGCAACGATAGGGACAACCAAATTCTGTCATCACCGTGGCGAAGCGGCGCCGGCGCACAAAAGGATAGCGATAGTCTTTATTCATAAAAAGCTGATGCAGTGGTAGCGGCAGTTCAAAACTTTCATGGCGCGCGCGAACGAGCGGCGCGGCGTGAATCTCCTCGCCCACGCGCAACGTCATGTTCGTCAATCCTTCACGCTTACCTTGCAAAAAAGCGAGCACGGAGGCATCGGAGAAATCGTGCAAGAACGCTGCGGCAAAATCAAACTCACGCAAGCGTGCTTCGCGAGATTCGATGAGCACGTCGCCGATGAGCAGAAGCGTCGCTTGTGTTTGCGCCGCAAGCGCGCGATAAAAGGCAACGTCTTCTTCATATGAAACCGAGCCGATGAGGCCGATGATCACGTCCGGCTGCAAAGTTTGAATGTGCTGCAAACTCTTCTGAATTGAAAGGCGATCCACAATCGCATCGAGCAGGTGCAAATCAAAATGCTCGCGCAACAACCCGCTGAGGTAGACGAAGTCTATGGGATGGTTGAGATAGTCGGCCTGCGAAACTTTGCTGCAAAAGTAATCGCGCAAGTAAACGCGCTTGCCCGGCGGGTTGTTGAGGAGGAGTTTAGGTTTTGACGATGGCTGCATAGTTTTTTGAAAGAGATCAAAGGGCTTGCAAATCGTTGCACGGATCATTATCCTTGCCCGAATTAAAACTGACAGGAGATCGAAATGGCTACGAAGACAACGAAAAAAGCTCCGATTAAAAACAAACGCAAACCGGACGCGGTATTCACGGCGGTGTTCGAGAACGGCGTGCTGCGACCATTGAAGAAAGTGCGCTTGCCTAAACACACGGAGCTAATCGTTATCATTCATAAGCAAAAACTTTCATGGGCCGACGAGCTGCACGGACTATGTAAGCCGAAGAACCTAACGCAAAAAGAAATGGACGAGATCATTGAATCGGAGGACTGGTTCTGATGCCTCGTTTGTTGAAACTCAACGCTTCCGAGATGTTTATCGACTCCAATATTTGGCTTTACGCTTTTACGGCCCATCCGCAGTGGGGCGGCGCTTGCCATGACCTCCTCAAGAAAATTGAAACGGAGCAGGTCGAAGGCTTTACCTCTCCGCTCGTGATCGCCGAAACCATTCACAAGCTCATGCTCTTTGAAGTTCGCGACCGTTTCAAAATCCTTTTACCAAGCGCCGTGAGTTACCTCAAAAAGAATTACGCCGTCATTCCAACTTTAGGGCAATTTCAAAAAGCGTTGGAGCGGATATACGTTCGTTCTAACGTGACCATACTTGAAATCAGCAATACCGTGTTCGCGTTGAGCTACAGCCTCATCAACAAGTATCAGCTTCTCTCCTTCGACGCCTTACATGCCGCGACCTGTCTCGCTTACAACATTCGCCATTTCGCAACGAACGACAAAGACTTTAAACGGGTGAAGGAATTGACCATCTGGTCGCCGTAGTGAGCTCATGCTTTCCTCATGAAACGCACCCCGCCCACCTCTTTTGAAAATCCCCACTTTTCGTAGAACGATTCCAACTCGGGCAAACAATACAACTCGAAGTGCCGCACATTTTTTAATTCGGGATGATTGAGTACGGCTTGCATAAGCGCGCGTCCGAGCTTTTGCTCGCGATGCTCCGGCGCAACGATCACGTCGAAGAGGAGCGCTTTGTAAACGCGATCGCTGAGCACGCGCGTGAACGCGGCGAGTCGTTGTGATTCTTTCTCGCAAAACGCGAAGATGAAATCCGTATGCGCCAGCATGCGACGCACGTCTTCGAGTGTGCGGTCCTTGGTCCACCACTCGTTGCGATAAAGCGTCATGAGTTGTGCAACTTGCTCTTCACTCAAGCGGTCGAGAAATTCGTACTCAATAGGCCTCATGCAAGACTCCTTGTGTCGCGCGCAATGCCGGCGCCTCCAACATGCGCAACGGCAGAAGCTGGTGTTGGGTGATAAAGCGATGGAGCGCGGGAATGACGTCAAGCACGCGCAGCTCGCGCATGCAGCGCAGGTGATTCGTGCAGTTCACGGTCTTGGCGTTGTCCACGCTCATGCACGGGCTGCACGATAGGCCGAGATAAAAAATCAGGTGTCGCTCGCACAACGGCCCGAAGCGCTCGGGCGTTTCGGGGCCGTAGAATCCGACCACGGGCTTTTGCAAGGCCGCGGCGAGATGCAGAGGGCCGCTGTCGTTGGAAATAAACAAAGCCGTGTCGTTAATCAAATCCGCCAACTCGCGCAAGCGCAACGCGCCGGCGAGATTATTCACGCACGCAGGCAGGGCAATTTTATCTGCGATCTGCTGCGTATACTTGCTCTCGTCGGAGTTGCCGATCAACATGAGCTTGACCTCATACTGCTGCAACAGCCACCGCGCGAGTTGCACGAAATTCTCTTGCGGCCAGCGGCGCTCCAACGCGAGCGGGCTGGCGTTTACGTTCATGACGAGATAGCGCTCAAGTCTAGGCTCGTGAGTATGCTTGCGCAAGAGCACTCGCGGCCTCTTTAAGTTTGAGAGTGCGGTCTTGGCTTCGCGCGGCTTTGCAGTGGACTCGGCTGAGAGCAACCGCAGAAAATTTTGCGTAGCATGTTCATCATCAAGAAAAGGAACGGCGATATCCAGCAAGCCTCGTTTATATCCACGTGGCCGCGAGAAGCCGATCAATTTTTGCGGCGCGCTCAGGCGCGCGAGCAATGCCGAGAAATTCGCAAAGAACTCGGCGTCGAAGATCAAATCGTATCGTTGCCGTCGCAAGCGCACCAAGACTGCGAAGGCGTGCAAGATGAAACCCACGGGATGACGAAAATCCAAAACGTGAACGTGATCAACGTGGGGCAAGAGCGCAAACAACTCGCGGTTTTGCGTGAGCGTAAGAAAATCCAGGCGCGCACGGGGATAGCGTTCACGCAAACGATGCAGTGCCGGCTCGAGCAAAATGATGCTGCCCATGCCCCAAAGTTTGATGACGAGAATGCGTAGAATCGCCGAGGGCTTATTCTCCTCGCGCTTGCCGAGGCGCAAGCCGCGCACAAGCGCAATGAGCACGCGGCCAACGTATTCATCCAGCCGCTTGGCGATTTTGATGCGCAGAGTTTGAAGGAGCACTTGTATTCTTTTGTAGATTTGATTAGTTTCCGCCGCGTTGAATCATAGCAGAGTTTGTATCGAAGCTTCACTTCAACCAAAGGGGTATCTTATGACGACTGAAACGTTGATTCAAAAAGTCCGCGAAGAAATTGGCGAGCTTGATGAGCGCAGCCGACAGCTTTTGGCGACGGCGATGAAAATTATTCAAAGTAATGGCGGCGAAAATAAACCGAGCGCAAACGAAGAATTTTTTCTTAGCCGTAATCTGAGCCTTGAAGATTATCGCTCCCTTGCAAGGCCGGAACGCCGCCGCTATCAAAGTGCAGCCGAAGCTCAGAACCAAAGATGGATTGATGAGCACTTCCAAGCACTGGGTGCAAATTGGATCATGGTCATTGACGGTCGAATCGTGAAGTATGGGGCCTCGCTGGAAGATTATCCGGGCGACGATGAGATGCGTGAGCTTCGTGAAAAGGCCGGAAAAATTCCTTTTGTGTTTTTCAGCAAAATTCTGCTGGCTATTGAAGAAACTGCGGCGCCGTGGCACAAGACAACTGCGCCTGGAGATTTTTATCCTACGCTAGCGATTAGCCTATCAAGTTCAAACAATCGTTCCGCAGTAATTTGCGTCGACAACTGGCAACGCAGCTCGTTTGTGAATATCAACCCTCGCCGCACGTTCCTGCTCGGTCGCAGATTGCTTTTGAATCTTCGCCCGCGGGTTATGCTCGATTTCGACGCGCGCCAGAGCGAGGTGCAATTCAAAGAACAAACGAGTTGAATCTCCCCGCTTCATCTCTCCAACGCAACGCTGAACATCGTGCTGCACTCCAACCCTCTGCCGCGATCCGAAGTGAATAAGATGCGACGATGCGCTTCATCCCACACCGGGGCGGTGTCAATGGCGGGATCGCGCGTTAAGCGTGTGAGTTTGCGATCTGACAAATTCATCATCCACAGATCGCGATTGCCGTTCACATTCCATGAAAAGACGATGCGCTCGGCTTCGGGCGACCACGTTGGGCGTTCGAGGAGCGCTGCGCTCTCCAATAAGATTTGTGGCTCGCCGGTTTGAGTATTGATGCTGCCGAGCATGAAGCGCGGCGCGATTTTTCT
The DNA here is from genome assembly GCA_964395375.1 of uncultured Cytophagia bacterium. Lineage (GTDB taxonomy): Bacteria > Zhuqueibacterota > Zhuqueibacteria > Zhuqueibacterales > Zhuqueibacteraceae > JABWAN01. The sequence continues at coordinate 3,820 of CAYNDW010000256.1, read as the reverse complement.
TTCTACACAAAAAAGCAGGCGCTCGTCGCGCGGCGAGAAGGCGAGATCATAACACGTTTCGGCAATTGTTAGCCATTGTGCCGCAGTTTCATTCGCGGCATTCACATGCGCAATGCCGATGCGGCCTTCGCGCAAAAACGCAAAGCGCTCGTTATCAAAATGCCAGCGCGGCTTTTCTCCCTCCAACAAAAACTCCGGCTGCTGCCCTTTGCCGCGAGTCAGCCAAATCTCCGCGCGCCCGCGATTGAGGCTTTCCATTAACACGCTGTGATCATCGCTTGACAAATCCGGTTCATAAAATTTTTGCGCGGTGTGCGGCGTCCATTGGCCTTCGACTTGATCGGCACTCGTCATCGCAAAGATCGCATAATCTTCATCGAGCAATTCGCCGTAGCTGAACACGATGCGCTCGCGGCCAATGTCCGGCGTTTTGACGAGCAAGCCGAGGTGCCGATCAAATTCTTTTTCATGCAGCGGCACCCATTGCGCTCCGTCTCGTTCTTGCGCTTGCAGGCGATGGTGATTGACGATGATCATCAAAACAGCAACGGCGAGCGCGGGCAATAAATATCTGGTTAGATTTTTCGGCTGCCACTGCGCCGCGCGCGCGAAGAACGCACAAATCGTTGCGAAGAAGAATACGAGCAACCATAGTCGCATATAGCCGATGGGCGTGAGCCAGCCGGCCGCATATTTTTTGAGCATGAGATAGTGCGGCAGATTGATTGCGATAAACAAGCCGCTCAGAAATAGCGCGCGCAGCTTTTCATTTTTCTCCCAAAGAATTTTTGCAAAGCAAATGGTCGAGAAGCTGAGCAGCAAAAAATGATACGTCGCGCTGCCGGGCGAGACGAGCAAGATCGCAAGCGGGATTAGGCCGAGTTCGAACAAACGTTGCTGCTTCGTGCTTTTCGTTAAACTCCCCCCTTGAGGGGGGCAGGGGGGTGTTGTTTGGATCTCATGTTTTAAAAGCTTTCTCGCATTGAAGAACACCCCCCTGGCCCCCCTCAAGGGGGGAATTACATCATCAAACTTCGTTGCGCGATACATCCACACGAAGATTGCAAGCCAGAGCCACGGGATGAGGTTCTTCAAAACGATGAAGAGCAGTTCCGAAGGCATTGGCGGCTGCGGATTGAGCGAAGCATTATAGACGAACATGCGCCGCAGCATGCTGTTCCAAGATTGAAACTGAATCGCGAACGGATCTTGAATCTCGCCTTGCAAATGGCGCGGCAGCACTTCGATGAAGAAGACGCGAAAGGTTTCACCGCCTGCGAGAGCGAGTGCAAGCACGACCACGGCAAGGCTCGTGCAAACTCCGGCGAGGACGACACGCCATTCTTTTTTCCACGCATAGTAAATGAGAAAGAACGCGCCGACATACTTCATCGGAATCATGAGTCCGAGCATGATGCCCGCCGCAATCGCATAGCCGCGCTGCTGCAAATAAATTCCAGCCGTAAGCGTGGCGAGCAAGAGCAAATACATCTGCCCGAAAAGAAAGTTGTTGATCAACCCAAAGCCGGTGCCGAGAAAGATGATGGCAACGGGAAGCCAGTGCAACGCCGCAATGCGCGCGAAGAGTGCGATGCAAAGAATCGCTAGCGCGAGATTGAGCACGATCCAAATACGCTTCGCAGTCAACGGTTCGAACGGCGCGAGCGGCAACAGTACGAGCGCGGTCGGCGGCGGATGCGGAATGAAGCCGCCGAGTTGTTGTTCGAGGCCGTAGCGGTCGATCTGCTTTTGAAACCACACGAAGTCGCGATACGCATTTTGCAAAGGCTTGCCTTCGGCGAGCAAGCGCGCGGCCGTGTAGTAGTTGGCAAAATCGCCGCGCGTGTTTTGCAGAGCGGGCCACACACCTTTCCAGAGAATGATCGCGGCGAAGACGATGAAGATGAGCCACGCGACGACGTAGCGCAGGCTTCCAGCCTGCAATCGCTCGGTCTGCCGGCTGGAAGCCTGCGCTACGTTATCGCCGGAGGATTTTTTTTTAGCAATGAACACGGCATCCATATTTAGAATCAATCATCGTAGACGCACAACAAAGTCAAACACGCCGCCCCATCTCATTGTCATTCTGCAAGAACCTTCCCTCGTACTTGCGACAACTCTTAAAATAGATTTTGTCTCATGCGTTAGGGAAGGTTCTTCCAGAATGACATTCGCGTCAAAACCGCTCATACAACTGCAAACTCTGCTTCATTCGCTGCAAACCCCAGTACGCATAAACCTCCAGCGGATAATCGAAGCGATGCTGCTTGAGGCGCAGTTGCGCGCTCGGCCTCAGCATGCGCAACAGCGCGCGATGCTTCCACGAGTGCTGCTGCTCGCCGACTTTCACTTGATGATAGCCGAAGCGCAAGTATTGCCGAATCGCTTGCAAGCGTTCATGTTTCTTGCCATTCAACCACGGCAGCACTTGCAAGCGCGGATAGAAGTCGGCCCACTCTTCAAACGTCTTTGGCGGCACGAGGCCTTTGTCAATCGCCTCTTGCCACGCGGGCGAGCCGGGATACGGCGTAAAAATATTCGTGTAGCAATCCGCGCGATCATAGCGTTCATAAATTTGCCGAATCAAATCCACGGACTTGAGCAAGTCTTCTTCCTGCTCCGCGGGCAAGCCGAAGATGAAGCCGAAGCTCGCGCGAATATCCGCTTCTTTGCAGCGCTCCACCGCGGCGAGAATGGCTTCGGTGTCGGATTTTTTTTCGATGGCGTGCAGCACTTCATCGGAGCCGGACTCCGCGCCGAAGTGGATGCGCACGAGGCCGGAGCGCCGAAAAATTTTTGCCTCTTCGCTCGTCATGCGCTCCCACGAATCCGCGCGATCTTGAATGTACCAGTCGAACTTGAGTCCGCTGCGAATGAAGCCCTCCGCCATCTCAATCGAGCGCGAACGAAACGCAAAGAAGATGTCGTCGATGATGCCCACGAGTTGAATGCGATACTTGCGCACGAGGTACGTGACTTCCTCGACCACTTGCTCCACGGGCAACACGTCGAGATTGCGACCATACACCGCGGCGTTCGAGCAGTACGAGCAATTATAGGGACAGCCATGGCTCGTCGTGTACATCAACCAGCGCAAGCTCGTGTTGCGAAAGTAACGTTCGTAGTCAATCAACTCATAACCGGGCATGCGACTCGGCAACTGCGCCACGGGCGTGTGCGGACGCAACGGATTCCACGTGATCGCGCCGCGTTCTTTCGTGAGCGTGCCCGGCGTGCCGTTGAGCGACGAACCACTCGCGAGACGATTGACCATTTCGAGCAGCGCCAGCTCGCCTTGCTTGAGCACCACCGCATCGACGTATTCGCACTCCAATGTTTGCTGCGGCAGAATGGAAGGATGCCAACCGCCGAGAATGATGGGCAGTCGCGGAAATTTTTCCTTCACCTCGCGGCTCACCGCAATCGCGCCTTTGATCATCGGGCCCGTGACAAGCGAGATGCCCAAGCACAACGCGCCTTCCGCTTCGCGCAGCACGCGCTCGTCATAATCCGGCTCGAGCGCGGAGTCGATGATTTTGACTTCATAGCCGGCGCTTACGAGCGGGCCGGCCACTGCAATCAACGCGAGCGGCGGGCACGCTTCGTTGCTCGTGTAAGATGGAAAGAAGAGGACGACTTTTTTGTTGGACATTTGATTGTCTTCGATACTCGTTGCGGATTGGTTTATAGTTTCTTTTGAGTTGTCATTCTGGAAGAACCTTCCCTCGCGCTGGGAAGAATGCCGAGCACTAGGGAAGTCCCTTCCAGGATGACAGTTCAAAGAAGGCTATCGCCAATTACCACGAAAGCAGCGTAGGTT
>CAYNDW010000255.1:0-8361 GCA_964395375.1 uncultured Cytophagia bacterium | reverse complement strand
AATAATCTCCCATTTCTCTCTGCGAAGAGACGCCAAGCAACGTGAATTAAAATAATTCGCATCGGTTGGCAGTTTGGAAAATTGGCCAAGTAATTTAAGCGGCGCACCTTATTTCTGCTTCCACACACGGCCCACATAACACGCGCAACCCACCAAAGCGCTTTCGCGTATTTCGCGGGCCAAAATCCAAATCCGTCACGGAAAGGAGAAACCATGTCGCAATTCATGTTGCTGCTGCGCGGCGGCGAGTTCCAACAATATTCGCCGGAAGAGATGCAAAAGATCACGGAGCAATATCTGCATTGGGCCATTCAGCTTCGCGAGGAGGGCCGCTTTTTGGCGGGTGATGAATTGAAAAACGGCGGGCGCATGCTGCGGGCGCAAAACGGCCGCATCGTCGACGGCCCATTCACCGAGACCAAAGAAATGATCGGCGGATACTATGTTCTTGCAGCCAAGAATTTCGATGAAGTCGTGGCGATCGCGCACGCCTGCCCGCATCTCAAATTCGGCGGCGAAGTGGAGATTCGCGAAATCGTGCCGACGAAGATGTAAGCGCATCACAAAGCAAAACCATCACCGGCAAAACGATTTTATTACTCCGAGCGAAAGCGAGGTTACACTTTCCCTCCTAGCGTGTCATTCAGAAGGAATCTTTTTACTCGCGGAGATACTGCCTAGTGCTCAAAAAGATTCCTTCTGTGAACGGCGTTCGCCGTTGAAAATGTAACCTGTTTTGTGCTCCGAGTAGTAAAATCGTTTTGCCCATCAATATTCTCGTTACGGGTTAGCTTGTAAGCGCAATGCAAAGTGCTGCGACATAAATGTCGCGGTACAATCTAACCCGAAATGAGTATCGCTTTGCCTTTGCGTTTTGTTTTAACCGCGGCGTTTCTTCTTTTATGGAATAAAGCCTCCATGCCAACTCCCGCGCATAACGTGCATCATCTCGTCGAGCACTTGTTCCGCCATAAAGCCGGGCAAGTGCTTGCGACGCTCACACGCATCTTCGGCGTCGAGCATCTCGATCTCGCCGAAGACGTGACGCAAGAAGCGCTGCTGCGCGCGTTGCGCCATTGGCCCTATCGCGGCGTGCCGCAAAATCCCGGCGGATGGATTTTGCAGTGCGCGCGCAATCTCGCCCTCGATGCGCTGCGGCGCGAAACTTCGTTTCGCGGCAAGTCCGAAGAGATTGCGCGACAACTCGAACAAGATTTAAGCACGGAAGAACCGCGCGACGCCGAGACCTTGCAAAACGATCAACTGCGCATGATGTTCGTGTGCTGCCATCCCGAACTCGCGCAAGAAGCGCAAGTCGCTCTCATTCTCAAAACGTTGTGCGGCTTTAGTGTCGAAGAAATCGCGCGCGCCTTTCTCACCACGGAAACCACGCTCGCGCAACGCCTCGTGCGCGCCAAACGCAAGCTGCGCGATTTGAAGGTTGCCTGCGACCTGCCGGAAACCGAAGCTTTGCATGCGCGCCTCGACTCGGTTTTGGCCGCGCTCTATTTGCTGTTCAATGAGGGCTACAACGCGCACCTCGGCGAAGATCTCATTCGCGCGGAGTTGTGCGCCGAGGCCATGCGCTTGTGCCGCATTTTAGCGGAGCATGGGTCGGGCAACAAACCGCAGGTGCACGCGCTGCTCGCCCTCCTGCTTTTGCAAGCTTCGCGTTTGCCCGCGCGCACGGATGACGACGGCCACGTGCTCGTGCTTGCGCAACAAGATCGCAGGCGGTGGGATCAAAACTTGATTCAGCGCGGCTTGTATCATCTGCAATGCGCCGCGCAAGGCGAAGACGTGACCGAATATCACGTGCTCGCCGGCATCGCCTCATGCCATGCGACCGCGCCGCATTACGAAGCCACGAATTGGCCCAACATTTTGCGCTACTATGACATGCTCATGACCATGAACCACTCGCCCGTGATCGCGCTCAATCGCGCCGTGGCTTTATCAAAAGTGAAAGGGCCCGAGGCCGGCATTGCCGCGCTTGAAAAAATTCGCCACCTCCCTCCGATGAAATCCTATTATCTCATGCCCGCCACGCTCGCGGAGTTTCACCTGCGCCTCGGCAATCGCAAACAAGCCGAGGCCTGTTATCAACAAGCGCTCGCGCTCACGGGCACCGAACCGGAGCGGAAATTTTTGATGAAAAAAATCGCAGCGTGTCATGCGTGAGTCGATTTTTCAAAACACGCTCCCACGAAATCGGAACTCCCACGATGCGCAGGTGGAAAAAGTCGGGCGCGGGCAGGTGCTAGCGTAAGAAAGTTTGGACGTTCTTTCTAATGCTGCGCATTCGTGCAGCGTAAGAACGAACGAGGCTTTGATCCGCGCTGCGGCTAGTTGTTTTGCGGCGTAGAAGTTTAGGTGGTGTCTAGCACACTATTACCTTAGTCTTTGTAGTCTCGCCCCCTTATGGGGCGCGGTTGGAGCCAATAAATTCGCGGGTCGTATCAATGCCCCACGAGGGGGCAAGGCTACGAAATTACGGATTTCCCAGCATTCACGCGCGAATTCCTCGCCTCCCACCTCCCTCTTGCCACTCTAAATTTTTTTTGTTATATACTCGCCACGTTTTTGCGCGCACGCGCGTTTGTTGCTCACCTCAATTGGAGCATTTGATCACGTGAAAAAATTCAGCGCCTTCATGCTCACCCTAGGACTCGCCCTCATGCACACGCCTCTCGCCTCCGCAACGCCGAAGCTTCATTATGAACTTGGCATGTCGCAGCCGCACACGCATCTCTTCGAAATCAAAATTACTTTCACCGAGTTGGATAAAGCCGACACGCAACTCGATCTTATTCTTCCCGCGTGGCGCTCGGGCCGTTATGTGATTTTCGATTTCGCCGGCGGCGTGCAAGAATTCGCGGCCTTTCGCGGCGAGCGCGCGGAGAGCGGCAATCAACTCGCCTGGTCAAAGTTGGATAAAGCCACGTGGCGCGTGCAAACCGCGGGCAATCGTACCGTGAGTGTGACTTATAAAGTTTATGCGAACGAGTTCAATCAACGCACGCGCGGCTTGAATGATCAACACGGTTTTGCGAACGGCAGCGCGTTGTTCATGTACGCGGAGAAGTTCCGCAAGCTGCCGCTCACGCTGCAAGTGTTGCCCTATCGCGATTGGCATGTGAGCACGGGACTCGATCGCGTCAAAGATCAGCCGCAGCGCTTTCACGCGCCGGACTATGACTACCTCGTGGATTGCCCGATGGAAATCGGCAATCAAAAAGATTATGAGTTCGAGGTGCAAGGCAAGAAACATTACCTCAGCATTTATGGGCCGGGCAATTGGGAGAGCGACAGACTGCTCGAACGCTTGCGGAAAGTGGTGCAAACGTGTTATGACTTTTGGGACGTCATGCCGTATGAGCATTATACTTTTCTCGTACACAGCCGGCCGAGCGGCGGCGGCGGCACGGAGCATATCAATTCCACCATCATGGGCGTCAACTCGTTTGCGTTCGGCAAAGACGCGGGCTACGAAGGCTTCACGGGTTTGGCCATGCACGAATTTTTCCACACGTGGAATGTGAAGCAACTGCGGCCCGCGGGCATTCATCCGTTCGATTACACGCGCGAGAATTATACGCCCTCGCTCTGGATCTCCGAAGGCACCACGGATTATTATACCATGATGCTCATGCGGCGCGCGGAATATCACACGCCCGCGCGTATGCTCACGCTCTTGGCCGAGGTGATTCGCAATGATCGTCGCCAGCCTGGGCGCACCGTGCAATCGGTGGAAGCCTCGAGTTTTGATGCGTGGGTAAAATTTTGGAAGAACTCGCAAGACGCGCAGAATCGCGAAGTGGATTATTACGAGAAAGGTTCTGCCGTGAGCTTGCTGCTCGATTTGGAGATTCGGCAGTGCACGGAGAATCGCGCCTCGCTTGATGAGGTGATGCGCGCGATGTATAAACGCTATCCGCTCACCGGGCCGGGCTTCACGCCGGAAGATTTTGAGAAGGTCGTTGCGGAGATCGGCGGCGGGAGCTATCGCGAATTTTTTGATAACTATGTGCGCGGCACCACGGAGTTGGACTTCGCGAAGTATTTGAGCTATGCTGGTTTGAGTGTGAAAGAAACGATGCCCACCACGGGCGTGGCTTTGGGTGTATCCACGCGCGAACAAAACGGCGCGGCATATGTGCAAAGCATTTTCGCCGGCTCGCCCGCGTATGAAGCTGGTGTAAACAACGGTGATGAGATCGTGGCGCTCAACGGTTTCCGCGTGCGCGCCAATCAACTCGAAGCGCGGTTGGCGGGCTACAAGCCCGGAGACAAAATCAAACTCACGCTCTGCCGCGATGAAGAACTGCGCGAATTCGAAGTGACATTGCAAGCGCCGCAAGTGCCCGAGGTGAACGTGCAGCTCGTGGAGCAGCCCACGGATTTGCAAAAGAAAATTTACGCCGGTTGGATGGCCGCGCCGTGGCCGGAAACAAAGAAGTGAAACACCGTTTGGAAGTACAAATTAGGTTTCATATGTTTTGCTCATGTTGAAGAGTTGAAGATTCGAAATCTCAAACGGACAAACTATGACGACATCAGAATATGCCGACAAGATTGTGGGCTTGATCCAAAAGCGTCCGCCCGAAATAAATTCCGAGCGGCTCTTGTACGAAGTCTACGTCAAGCTTAAGGTTGCAGAAGGCTTTCTTGCCGTGCAACAAGGCGAGGTCTATTCTCACGAGCAAGTGCGGGAGGATATGTGGAAAATCATTCATTCAAAATCATCTGGGCCGGGCCGGCAAAACGGGACTTCGAAAAAATCATCACCCAAATCGCGCAAGCCGCGCCGGTAAGAGCGGCTAACTTTGGTGCAGGGCTGCTCGGCGCGGTGGAGACGCTGCAAAAGCGGCCGCGACGCTGTGCCCATCTTTATGAAACGCAGGTTTGCCGTTATCTTCTCTACCAGCGATATCGCATCGTGTTTTACATTGATGCGACCAAGAGCATTGTGTATATTGTCGCCCTGCTCTTCCCCTACCAACAATTCAACCTCTCGCGCTTGAGCTTTATTCGCCAGGATTAAGACGATGACGCGCACAGCGCGGCCAGCTCTTCGCCTTTTTTGCCTGCCCCGCCTCGCACTTTTGCCGTATCAAATTGTTCAAGCGCGGTACAACAAAATATTCCGCATGAGACAATTTTTTGCGCTCGGTTTATGCGTATTGCCTCAGCGCGAAACGGCCGGTCGGTTTCATTGGGCGCATGCCGGCATGGCGCAAAGTCATGATGCAAGAAAAACAGTTGCAGCGCAAGCCACGGTTTTTTGCGCTGCACAATTTTAAAGCAAGTGTGTTGCACGAGAGCCTGCGGCGCAACACGGCACGAGGGTTGCCTTTGGTGAGAGTGAAAAGGGATTTGGAGTACTTGAACATTCAACGAAGGGACTTCACCATGAAGACCAGAATTTTCGCCATCGCTTTGACCGCCGCACTTATCTTGTTAGCCGCGGCCTTTCGCACCACCGCCAAGCAACCGGTGCAAGAATTTGAGTTGCCCGATATCTACATTACCTCCGCGCACTAGCGCTGCCGCGACTGACTAACTTTGCGCACTGCTGCGAAAAGCCTGCACGGCAAGAAAAGATTTTCTTCGGCAAGGAAATGCCATTCGTCCCACATGGTTGTGAAAAAAATCTTCTCCTAAAAATATTCCCGAGACCTCAACGCGACGCGTTAGCCGTTGCGAATCAGTTCATACGCTTGCAAGACCGCGCCGGTGCTCGCCGCAAACGCGGGAACGCCGCGCGCATGATGCGGCGCATCGCCGTCATACATTTGCGCGATCACGCCTTCGGTGGGATGCCCGCGCCGCTCAAACAGCGGCATAAAAACTTGCAGCAAGGAGGCGCCGTTCGCGTAGGCGCGCAAATAAGACCGCACAAAAGGCACGACGAGCCACGGATGCACCGCGCCGTTGTGCAATGAAGTCGCGATTTGCCGCGCGGTTCCCACACACTGGCCATAGTACCCCGGATGATCGCTCGCCAACGTTCGCAATCCGAACGGCGTGACAAACTTCTCCATTGCCAAATCCACCACGGCCCAGATCTGGGCTTGATTAAAAACCGTGAACGGCATCCCGGTGGCAATGAGCGCATTCGGGCGCAAGGTATCATCCGCGGCAAACGTGCTCAAGTTGAGGTTCGTGCGCTTGGCGTTCGTGAGCGGCGGGTCATACAAACAATCGAAAATATAATTCCCTTCCTCATTCCAAAATCTCTCGCGCAAAGTTTTCCCCGCCAGTTCCGCCAACTCGCTGCACTTCTGCTCTCCGGCTTTTTTATCCAACAAACGCGAAAAATCCACCATCACCATAAGCGCGTTATACCACAACGCTTGCACTTCAATCGCCCGGCCGTTGCGCGGCGTCGCCACCCAATTGCCCGCGCGCGCGTTCATCCACGTCATGGGGCAAGCGAGATCGGTTTGCATAAGCATGCCATTGAGCGCGTCATACTTGATGCTCGGCGTTGCGCCCGCCAGATGATAGTGCAACACTTCAAGCAACGTGGGATAACATTCGGCGACGAACGCATCATCGCCGCTCGCGAGCCAGTATTCGTAAAACGCCGAAAACATCCACAACGTCGCGTCGAGACTTTCATAATTCGGCAGCTCCGCGCGCGGAGAAAAATAGTTGGGGATTAAGCCTTGATTGGAGTGCTTCAAGAAAATATTAAAAACTTGTTTAGCCAAATCGCATTTCCCCGTACACAACAATAAGCCCGGCAATGCCATCATGGCCTCGCGGCCGTAATCCGTAAGGTCGGGATAGCCCGCTAGAATGGTTTGGCTTTCGAGGGAATAGGCGGTTGGGCGAGCAATGATAAAGTTCCTGGCGGCGCGCGCGGTTGGACGCAACTCCGGCGCGAAATTGGTGTTCAACGCTTCCGCGGTGAGCTTGCGCTGGTGTTCGAGCTGCGTTTTAAAAGCTTCTTCGCCGTTCCAAGTTTCCGGCCCGCTATACGCGAGGAGCAGCGTAATCGCCGTGCCCGGCTCGAAGGCAAACTCGAACGCGCAGGGCAAATAAACTTCATGGCGATTGAAGCGCTGCGTTTGTTCTTCATACAACTCGATGGTGCGCCACGCATTCACGGAAATCAATTTGCCGTTAGGATCGGCTTCGAGCCGCAGTGGTTTGTCATTGAGATCGGCGAATACCTGCGCGCCGCCGCCGTTGCTGCGCAAGTGATAAGCCTCGGTCAAAGCCGTGGCCGTGAGGCAATCGCGCATTTCCACCAACGGCGTGAGGCGCAAGCGCACGGCATTCGTGTCGCCGATGATTTCATAACGCACGAACATGCCGTGAAAATCTTGCGCCATCCACACGCGTTTGACGAGGAAAAATTTTTCGAGGGAATAGGTGAAAGTGGGAATGCCGCTCGCGGCGTCATAGCGCAAAATCGAAACCGCATGATGCCCGCGCGAAGTGCGCCGCAGCGATTGCCATTTGCCGTCGCAGAAAACTTGTTCGAACACTTCGCGCACGAAAGTCGCGCGCGTCAGCGGCGGCCGCACCGGCGCAACGAGATAGTGGTGCTCGCTCTTCCAGCAAAAATCCGAGGTGCTCCCCATCGCATAGGCCCCAAGACCGTTGGTGAGCAGCCAGTCCTTGGCGGTTGTCACGTGTTGCTCTAAATTCGGCATCGTGTTTATGCTCCTTGCATGCGGTTGCCAGAAGGTGTTTTGGCGTTGGACGCGACTCCATACGCAAAACAGGTTGTTTAGCACACCATCATTAAAAACTGTCATTCAGAAGGAATCTTTTTAAGCACAGGACAACATCTCCAGCACGAAATAAAGATTCTTGCAGAATGACATTTTGAGAGGGAGAAGGGGAACCTGCATTTCACCCTGAGTAAAACATATACCCTCGTTGCCAGGCGTTTGAAGATTTTGTTTGCTAGTTCAGCCATATTACTCCGAGCATGAAACAGCCTGCAGCAGATATACAGGCAAGCTGAAGTTTACCATACATGACTATCTCTGTTGGCTCTGTTTTCTCCGTGTTCATCTTTTTGGCTGCGGCTCGTCCGCGTTGCGAGATTGGTTCTTTAATTCGCTTACACCTTGCGTCTCTATTGCTGTCATTCAAGAAGAACCTTTTTAAGCACTCGACTTCATCTCCAGCGAGCAAAAGGATTCCTGCTGAATGACAAGGCGAGGAGGGAAAGGCATAACCTATAGTGCGCTCGGAGTAATAGCTTGCCGTGGCTAACCGAATACGAGCAAAGCACTCCGCAACCTCGCGCACATGCCTGCGTAAGCAACGGCTCATTTGGATTTCGCGCATTTCCTTATTATCTTTTTCGCGCCATCAATCCCAGCGTGTTTCGCGTTT
>CAYNDW010000254.1:0-8369 GCA_964395375.1 uncultured Cytophagia bacterium | reverse complement strand
AGCATGAAGGGAGGATTGCTGCAAATGAGAAAGTTATTTAATTGACGATCCTTAGTTCTTCGCCCTTGACTTTTTCCAGAGTATCTCAGCAGGAATCTTTTTACTCGCTGGAGATAATGCCGAGTGCTTAAAAGGATTCCTGCTGAATGACAGTAAAAGGGGGCGCGAAGTGAAACCTACTTCATGTTCGCTGCCATAATCATTTCTTCAACGACTTCAAATACGCCACGATCTGCAACAGATTCGCTTCGCTGATTTGGCCTTGATACGTCGGCATGAGCGACTGATAGCCGGCGACAGTTTTCGCGTTGGGCTTGAGAATCGATTCGCGCAAGTATTCTTCATTTGCTAAAACGGTTTGGCCGTTTTGCAACGCGACTTGCGAGCCGAACACACCTTTGAGCGAAGGGCCGCGACTGCCGGGCTTGTCGCCGTGGCAGGTGACGCAGCCGATTTGCTGAAAATGTTTTTCACCGGCCACCGCGGGCGGATCATTGCTCTCGCCGCCGCTGAGCCATTGCTGATATTCCGCCGGTTCCATCACCACGACGCGCCCGATCATTTGCGAATGCTTCGTGCCGCAATATTCCGCGCAGAAGAGATGATACTCACCAGGCTTGATCGCTTCGAACCACATCGTGGCGTAGCGTCCGGGCACGACGTCTTTCTTCACGCGAAAGGCCGGAACATAAAAGCTGTGAATCACGTCTTCGGATGCCATCGTGAGCTTGATCGGCTCGCCGGTGGGCACGTGCAGCTCGTTGATCTCGCGCTTGCCGTTGGGGTGTTGAAGGTGCCACATCCATTGTTTACCCACGACAAGAATTTCGTAAGCATCGCGCGGCGGGCTATACGTGTTGAAATAGAGCCGCGCGCCCCACACGAAGATGACGAGGCAGATGCCCAATGGAATGATCGACCACGCCAATTCCAGTTTCAGCAAACCGGGAATTTGGCGCGGCACTTCATCTTCCGAGCGGCGGCGATAGCGCACCGCGAAGACGTAGATCAAAAAAAAGATCAGCAGCGCGAAAAAAATGCTGAGGCCGGTCAGCACATAGTAAATCAAATCAACCTGTCCGGCGAGGGTCGAAGCTTGTTCGGGGAAGATGCGAAACTCTTTGTTCATAGATTCGGGTCGTAGGCGTTAATCAGTGCAGCATTTTTTTTGATAAAGAGGCAAGGCAAAACTATTTCTGGCAAAACGATTATTGAGCAAAGATTCAAGCCGCGGCTTTTATGGTTTCCGATATGATGCCGCGATCATCTAAAAACTCTACAGGCTCGGCCTCGCGACCGCGCTCCCACATCAACGAGAAGAACCAAATGCCGCTTTCACCGACACAAAAATCCGCGGGCGTAAAAGTCATCTTAGAATCGAGCGGCGGCTCTGCTTGCTCGGGATTGTATTCTGCGTGCCAGCCAAAGGCTTCGCCTTGCCACGATTTGTCGTCATGATGCAGTTGGGCGGCAAACTTCCTCACTTCGTCGAGGTTCGGAATAACGACGGGGATTACGGAAGTATAGTCAAGCGGTCTCTTTATTTTTGCCTTAACGGTCAGCACGTTTTTCATTCTCCTTTTGCCATGCCGCGATAATTTCACCTTGATTTTCTACTAGGAGGTTTCGAATCTCGTTGAGCTCATGTTCGCGAAAACCTCGTGTCCTTGCCAATGCAATGGGAGCCATCCAGAACTTTGCTTCATTGCCAGCCTTGCCGACATGAACATGAGGTGATTCGTTCAAGTCCGCTTCATAGAACCAAACACGATAACCTTTGATTCGCAATACGACCGGCATTTTTCCCATCCACAAAGCAATGTAAACAGTTTTTCAGTAAAGATGCGAAAGCAAGACTATTTGCCGGCAAAACGATTAAAAGCTTTTGAATAGTTTTGCCAGTAATCGTTTTGCCTTTTGCGCTTTGCCCCTTGCCTCAACTCGTCGGCTTATCCGGCGCGGGGAGTTTGGCGAAATGATCCGCGTAGATGCGGCGGCTGTAGTCATCCAACAAATTTTTCACGCGCTCCAAGCTCGGCGAAGAGAGCACGAAACCGACGTGGCTTTTCTTTTTCAAACGCCAAAAGATTTCGGCATCATTATACGCCGAAGTATCGGGCTGCTCCTGCGAGGCGAGCGAGATAATCACGCCGCCGTAATCGCTGCGATGCGCGGGCAACCGATACTCGTCATCATCGCCTGCGATTTCAACCTTTGCCCACTCGGCCCACAGATTGAGTCCGGTCGAAGCTTCAACGACTTCGACGATATTCGCGCCGCCCACACGCGCCGCGGTTTCGAGAAAATAAAAGCGGCCATCTTCTTTGCCGCGAATGAACTCCGTGTGGCCCACGCCGCGCAAGAGGCCGAGCGCTTCCACGAGTTTTTGATTGAGCGCTTTCAATTCGATTTCTTCCGCGCAGTCGCGCGGCAACGTGTGGCTGGTGAAGAGACCGCCTTCGTGCATGACGCTCATCGGCGGTTGGCCGTATTTGTGCGTCTCCGCGAAGATAATCTTCGTGTCCCACACAATCGAGTCCACGTGATAAACTTCGCCGGGCACGAAGCGCTCGAGCAGATAAAACGATTGGCGGTCGCCCAACATCTCCAACGATTGCCACAACTCCTCGGCGTTGTGGACTTTCTTCAAGCCAATCGAAGACGCTTCCGAGCGCGGCTTGAGCATCCACGGGCCGGGCACTGTTGCCATGAAATGGCGCAGCGCGTCGTAATTCAAGATCTGAATGAACTCAGGCACGAGAATGCCGCGATCTCTTGCGCGCACGCGCATCGCAAGCTTGTCGCGAAAGTAGCGCGTGGTGGTTTCGCCCATGCCGGGCACGCGCAAATGCTCGCGCAAGGTGGCGGCCATTTCCAAATCATAATCATCGAGCGGCACGATGCGATCGATCACGTGCGTGCGCGCCATGTAACTCACGCCGAGCACGACGTCATTGCGATTGTAGAGATCGGGAATATAAAACATTTCATCGATGCTCTCGCGCGGCCAGTCCGCGTGCTCCAAATCTTTGGTGGTGAGCAAATAAACGATGCAGCCCTGGCGCTTGCACTCGCGCAGAAACTCGTGGCCCTTCTCGTAACTCGCGAGACAGAGAATAGTCTTGTTCGACATGCTAAACTCCCTTTAGCGTGTAGCCAAGAGCAGTGCAAATTTTAATTTGAAAATTTGCAATTTAAAATTTGAATTACAAAAGCAAGCTGTAAGCTGGCGCTACTCTCGCCGTTCGCTGCGCAGCATCACGAGCATAAACGTGCCGAGCGCGAGCACGGTGGAAACGCCCGCCACGCGCAGCACATTCAACACGGCCACGCTGTATTTGCCGGTCGTGGGATCATAGTGAAAGCAATACATCAACACTTGATCGACCACGTTGCCGATGCGATTTTCCGCGGCCTCGATCAACGCGAAGCGCAAGTCGCGCGTGGAATATTCGATGCCGTAAAAGTAGCGCGCGAGTTTGCCCTGCGGCGTGGCGACGACGATGCCGCTGGCGTGCGCATATTGTTTCGTGAACGAATCGAGCTTGTAGCGAAAGCCGATGGCCTCGGTCAATTGCTGAATGGCGAGACTATCGCCGGTGAGAAAATGCCAACCGGCCTCTGCGCCGCTGCGATTGTACTTCTCCAAGTAAACTTTCTTTTTCGCAGCCGCAAGCGCCGGCGTTTCGCGCGGATTAAAACTCACGGTCACGACCTCGAATTGTTCGCCGACATTAAACGAGAGAGGCCGCAAGGTTTCCGTTAAGCCATTGAGCACTTGCGTGCAGAGCATGGGGCATTCATAATAAACGAGCGCGAGGATGACCGGCTTCTCGCTGAAGTACTTTTGCAATGGCACGGCTTGCCCGTCTTCATCGCGAAAGCTCAAGTCCAGCGGCAGTTGCTCGTTCAATCTTTGATCAATGCCAACGTCGCGCAAGATTTCGGGCTGCACGCTCGCGCCGAGTTGGGCGAGGGCTGGCGAAAGCGCAGACAGCAGAGCGCTGAGGGCAAGGGGCATAAAGAACTTCATGGCTGTTTTGCTCCTTGCGCACTTTGCCCTTCGCCCTCAGCCCTCGGCGCGCGCGCCGGCAAGCCGCGTTGCGCGACCAATTCCAACGCACGATCAATAGGCAGACGAACGACGCCGGCCTCGCGCGAAACCCAGCCGTAGCTGTGCAACAGCGAGTCTTCGTGAGTTTTATATTTCAGCCAATCTTCGTTCGGTTGAATTTGCAAACGCGGCTCGGGCGGCAAGGCTTCGCGTTGCGCGGCCATGGGTGAGAGTGCCGGCTCGTTGCTTTTTTTCTCCGCGCGAAAGCTATTCAACATGACCAACATAAGAATCAGCGCGAGGCCGCAAATGACGGCAAGCGCGAGGCCGAATTTCGCGACAGCGCCGGCGTTGGCGTCGCTCGTTTCATAACCGCGACTATTGGGTTGCGCCGCGTCTATTGGGGTGGTTTCGTGCATGAGGATTTTTGTCTTTAGTACAACTTTTATTACGTGTCATTCAGGAGGAATCTTTTTCAGCACTGGAGACAATACCTCAATTGGATCTCTTTCCAGCGAGTAAAAGGATTCCTTCTGAATGACACGATCTGGGATGACTCAATGCCCGTGGGCTTCAAACGCTTCCTGCAAACGCGGATCGTGCAAAGGCAGTAATGCTCGGCCTTGCAGGAGCCGGATAAATGCCGCGATCCAAATGCCGCCGATGGCAATCGGCGCGAGGAGATCCAGCCAATGCAAATGCAACTCGCCGTGATGAAAGCTCGGCGCAACGACCCAATACAAATCAACCAGGCGCGCGACGAGCATGGCAATCGCGACTTTGGTCAAGTATTGCGCGTTGCGTTTGACGCGGCGCAGAAGCAGAAGCACGAACGGCAGCGCAAAATGAAACACGAGCACCAGCGTCGCAAACACGCCGAAGCTGCCGCGCAAGCGTTGGATATACCACGGAATTTCCTCGGGCAAATTGCCCGACCAGATAATTAAAAATTGCGAGAACGAGACATAAGCCCAGAGCATCACGAACGCGAACATGAGCGTGCCGAGATCATGAAACTGCCGCCGCGAGATCACCTCGGAAATGGGTTGGTGCTTCGCGAGCAAGTTGAGCATCACGATCACGAACGCGAGTGTGGTGAGGCCTTGACTCACCACGAAGAGCACGCCGAAGATGGTGGAGAACCAATGCGGGTCGAGCGACATCACCCAATCCACCGAAGCGAACGTTGCGCTCAACACGAAGAGCACAAGACCGGGGCCGCTGATCGCTTCCAGCCGGCTCGTGAATTTTTGATCTCCGGTTTGATCTTGTTGGTGCGACCATTTACTCAACAGGAAAGTAAAAAGAATCCACAGCGCAAAGTAAATCGCCGTGCGCACCCAAAAGAAATTCACGTTGAGATACGCGCTTTTGTGCTGCAGAAGTTTGTCGGCGCTCACGACTTCGGGCCGCGCCCAGGGATAAAGCTCTTGCATGCCGAAATAGATCGGCACGAACAACACGAGCAGCAACGGCAGCGTGCGCGCGCCGGATTCGAGCATGCGCTGAATCACGAACCCCCAGCCGCCGGACACGAGATGATGCAGCATGAGAAACGCAAGGCAGCCCGCGGCGATGCCGAACCAAAAGAGAAAGCCGAAAAGATACGAGCGGAAAAACTGCTCCGCGCTTTGCATTGCGCCGAACGCGCACGCGGCAAGGCCGATCACGCCGGCGAGCAGCGCCCAAAGCTGAATGCGTTTCAATTGTGGCTGTAAATCATCAAGCGGGGTCGTCATATATTGCCTTGATCGAAAGTGACACTAGTGCTTCAAAAGTAAAGGCATTCGGTAAGCGGATACAGCTTTTGCTTTATCCGTTTACAGCACAATCCGCTTACCGAAAAGCCTTTTGCATGTCTAAGTCATCTGCGCTACTTGTTTTCGGAAAGCTTGCTGCGTTGCTCTTGCGGCACGTCGGAGAGCGTCGCGTTTTGACTCAACTGCAGCACACGAATGTAGGCCGCAATGGCCCAACGATCTTTCGGCGTGATGCGATCGGAGTAGCTATACATCGTGCCGAAGCCGTTGGTCATCACGTCGAAATAATGTCCCACCGGCATTTCGCGCAAACGTTCGAGATGAAACGAGGGCGGCTTACGAAAACCGCGTTGCACGATCATGCCATTGCCGGAGCCGACGCGGTCGTGACACGGCGCGCAGAAAATGTTGTATCGCTCGCGGCCACGTTCGAGCGCTTCTTTCGTCGCGGCGAATGGCAGCGTAGTAGCGAGTTCGCCATTCACTTTGCCGGTGTAGAGATGCTCGTCAATGCGCAATTGCCCGCGCGCAACCGTTCCTTCAACCAGCGGCCGCGAGGCGCGTTGATCGGCGAAGAAGCTGTTCTTCTCAAGAGGCTCAAGCTTGGGTTGGTCGTGCATGTCTTGGCGGCAAGCGGTTGTTGCGAGCAAGAGTATGATTGTAGATAGTAGATTGTTGATCGTGGATCGTGGATAGTAGATCGTTGATCGTAGACCGGCTTGCTTGTCTTGCAAGAAAGCCGTGTCGTGTTTTTTGAATCTAAAAAAGAGGCTGTTGATGAATAGTCTCATAAGAAGAGGTCGTTACTTTTTCACTGCATTCTTGCAAAACGAATCGGCTTCCTGCATCATGCGATTGAGCATGGCGCCGATGTGCTGCCAAGCGTCGTCCGACTCGCGATGCTCTTTCGAATTGATGTATTCGCAATTCAAAGCGTGTTCAAGCCATGCTTGGGTTTCCATTGCTTCCCCTAACGCTTCATTGATCTTGTTCACAAAGGCTGCCAGATAGACTCGCCGCGCCCAAGCTTCGGCAAGCATCGCGTTGACGGCGCGAGAGGATCGCCGAATTTGATCTGTAAGCGAGTACCTTTCATCTTTCGGAAAATTCTTTGTCAGCAAGAATATCTTCTTGGATTCTGATAACGCCAGCTTATAGACTTCCAATTCCCGAAAGCTCTTTGCTAAGGCCATATCCTATCCCTTCCCTTTAGCGTTTGACGATCCACTACCCACTATCCACGATCAACTATCTACAAGCCTCACGGCTCCACCTCATACACGCCCAATGTTCTCGTGCTCTCTAAAAACTTCTTCGTCTCGTCTAGTTTAAACATCGAGTCCGTGGCTTCGATGCAGAGGAAGAAGCGATCACGACTCGCGTGCGCGAAACGTTCGACGTTGAACACGGGATGATAGGGCTGCGGCAAACCGTTGAGCGCGAACATGCCGAGTACCGCCGTGAACGCAGCGATGAGAATCGTGACTTCGAACGTGATGGGAATGAACGAAGGCCAGCTATTGAATGGCCGGCCGCCGACGTTGAGCGGATAGTCGATCACTGCGGCATAATATTGAAAGCCGAAGCCGAGCACTGCGCCGACAATGCCGCCGATGAGCACGAGCCGAGGCAAACGATTCTTATGCTCGTGCAGCATCTCGGCCATGCCTTCAATCGGAAAGGGCGAATATGCGTCCATCGCGCGATAGCCAAGCACGTGCGCAGCCGCGGTGGCGGCCATCAATTCCTGCGGCGTTTCGTATTCGGCCATGAAGCCGTAGAGGGGCGATTCTTCTTTTTTATTTTTCATAAAGACCTTCGTCTTTTTCAGCGTAGCCATTTAAGAATACGCCGTGACCACGAATGTAACTTTCTTCAATCGTGATGAATTCTTCATTGACAAAGATGAAGGGAAACTTTCCCGTTGCCTTACAGAGTTTCCGAACTTGAGGGGCGACCGGTCTATTTCTCAGCGTCTTGCCGAAGGCGATAACCTGGCCATCAACAACAACAATCCACGCAGCATTGCGTTTTGAGAATTGCTCTTTCAGCCATTCTTGATTTCGCTGTTTAAGACGCCATTGCAGCTCGGCACGATCATCAAGCGAAAGGCTTTGGTATTCTTCGGGCAATAAATTTTCACCGACGAATTTCATTAAAACCTCGGCTTGACATGGCGTGACCACACACCAGATACGCTTGTCGCATCTGCCTTTGTGATGCCGCCGATTTTTGCGATGAAAAGTGTCTGCTCCAAACAATCTAATCTTGACAGGCGCACGGTTGAAGGCTGAAGCAATCCTGCTTTTCGCCAGTCTTGAAGCGATACATCGGTTTTGCTTCGAGGCAGCGCCGAAGTCACGACTGCCACAACAGCATCGGAACCATCGAGCCACAAAACCAGCACGGGCCGTTTCTTCGAACCGCTGAGATCAGTAAAAGGTATATCGGCAACCCAAAATTCACCTGGTTGGATAGTCGTCATACAGCCCCTCATCCTCTTCGACGTAACCGTTCAAAAACGCACCATGCCCGCGCACCGGTTGCGAGCTTAC
>CAYNDW010000253.1:0-8370 GCA_964395375.1 uncultured Cytophagia bacterium | reverse complement strand
CCGGCATCAGTTTGGTGAAAGAAAAAATCGAAACGCTGCGCGCGCAGTTTGAAAACCTGCCCATGCAATCGCAGTTGCGCTCGCGTTTTTTTCAAGGCGAACTGGCGATTCTTGAAAGCGAATTCGCGTTTCATCGCGAGGATTATCTCCATGCAGTCGCGCGCTATCAACAAGCCGCGGAGCGTGTGGGCAGCGCGGGCGATGAAGCCACGAGAATTTTACGAACGTATCTTTCCAACATCCCCAAGTGGCAAAAGTGGGCCGCGGAAACCATTGCCTGGTCCAAGGCACAGCAAAACCTCGCCATCGTCGTTGATAAAATCGCGGCGCGTTCGCAAATCTACCAAGCCGGAGAGTTGCTCGCGGAATTTCCTATTGAACTTGGGCCGCGTTGGGTGGGGCACAAGAAGTTGCGCGGCGATAAAGCCACGCCCGAAGGCCGCTATCACATCACCAAAAGAAAAGAGCGCGAGCGCACGATCTATTACAAAGCGCTGGAGATCAATTATCCCAACGACGAAGACAAGCTGCGTTTTCGTGAAGCCGTTAAGCGCGGCGAACTTCCGCGCAGTGCGCACATCGGCGGGTTGATCGAAATTCACGGCGAGGGCGGCAAAGGCGCAAATTGGACCGCGGGCTGCGTGGCCTTACGCAATGACCATATGGACGAAGTATATAAGCTCGCAAAAGTCGGAACGCCGGTCACCATCGTCGGCTCACTCAAAGGCTTGCCCGCGCTGGAAGAGACGTTTCAAAATCTGCGCAAACACACCAACGGCCATACCCAACATTAGATTGGCAGTGACGATGGAAAACCACACGCCACAACCTCCGCCTGAACGCGAGAAAAAAAATCCTGCGCCGCCGCCCAACCTGGCTCCCGCGGCAAAGCCTTCGCCTATGCCCTTGCCGAAAAGGAAGCGTATTGCTCCGGCAAAAAATATCGTTCCGCGTGCGACGATCTGGGGCCTGCTTCTCGGTTTGGTGCTTGCGGCCACAACGCTTTTCACCGCGCCCGAGTTGCGGGAGTGGGCTTTCGTGCTATTGCCCGACGCCAAATTTGTGAACGATCTCAACGCGGCCAGCACGAAAGAGCTGCAGCAGCAACTCAAGAAAGCGGAGAAAGATTTTAACGTGCTGCGCGCCAAGCTGGATCGTCTTATCCCGCGCGATCATTATCTCATTATCAATTCCAGCGAATACCAAATGCTCGTCATGAAAGGCGGAAAGTTGGTGCATAAAGGCACGTGCTCCACCGGCAGCAACGTGATGTTGAAAATGGAGAATGATGAGCGCCAATGGTTTTTCGCCACGCCGCGCGGCATGTTTCGCGTGCAAGGCAAAATCAAAAATCCGTCCTGGCGCATGCCCGATTGGGCGTTCATCGAAGAGGGCTTGCCCGTGCCGGCGGCCAATTCTCCGGAGCGTATCCAATATGGCGTGCTCGGCGATTACGCGCTCGCTTTCGGCAACGGTTATTTCGTGCATGGCACGCTCTACAAACGCACGCTGGGCATGCCGGTCACGCATGGCTGCATTCGTTTGGATGATGAAGATCTGCTCGTCGTTTATAAAAATTTGGATGTCGGCGGAAAAATTTTCGTGTACTAATAACCTTACGCTCCGTTGCGAACAGCGGATCGTAAGATTCAAGCTCCCTGCTTCCTCTATGGCCTTCAGCTTCGCAAAACTCTGGCAACGCCTGCTTGCGCCGTTTCAATCTTTTTATCACGGCTTGCGGCAACGTCCCCTCGCTGCGGTTATTTTCTTTTTCACCCTGTTAGCTCCCGCCCTGGCCGTGCTCACGGCTCTCGTGTTTTTGCCGGTGGCAAACAATCCCTACGAAGCGGAGATCGCGCCGGCGACGGAGCCGGTTGAAGAAGCGACCAACCATCTCCCGGAAGCCGCAGCGGTTTTGGATTCGGCGCAGACCGTGGAACTGCACGACTTGTCAAAACGATTGTTGAATTTGGATATTCGGCGCGCCTATTTGCTGTCGCGGTGGGAATTGTCAAAAGGCGATTCGATCAGCTTATCGCTCAATCTGCGCGATAGCTTGGCGAGTTTGGAAATGAAAGGCACCCCCATTCGGCAATGCCGCCTGCTCCGCTTCGAAGTGAGTCGCGCGCTCAAACGTTTGCAAGCCAAAGGCCGCTTGCATGAATGGTCCGCCACGCCGTTCAAACTGCAAAGCGATCTCGCCACTTTACCCAAAGCGCCCGTGCGCGTGGTCACGGCGCCGAAAGACACGCTCGAAGCGCAAGCCCGCGCCAAAGAAGAAATCCCCATTGAAAAGAGTGAAGTGCATTTCACATTGGAGTTTGATCGCAACCTTACCCTTGCCATCACGCAGGCGCAAGATTTGACTTTTGAGGGGCGTTTAAAAAAGTGGTCGTATGAATTGAAACGCAGTTGGGCCGAGGTGAAAGAAGCCGTGTCTGCCTTGCAACGCGGTGAACTCCCGCAGCATCGTATGCTGATCGAATTGGAGCTGACGCAAGAAGACGCGAAGGCTATCTATCGCGCGCTGCCGCGGCAGGCGGGGTTGGCGTTGTTGTTCTAGTGCAGGACAAAAAGAATAGGACTAAACGAAGTTTACAAAAAAAAGAAAAGATCACATGCCCACGATTTCCATGTTTTATGGGCTTCTCATCCGGATGTTCTTTCAAGATATCGAGAAACATCACGTGCCCCACATCCACGCCGATTATCAAGGCCAGGTTGCAGTGTAGTCAATTCCTGAAGGAACTCTGTTGGCAGGTGAATTACCGCCGAATAAACACAAGCTCGTGGTTGCGTGGATCGAGATTCATCAAGAAGATTTGCTTGCCAACTGGAATTTGGCCGTGAACGGCAAGAAACCATTTCCAATCAAAGGGCTAGACCAATGAGAATTCTCAAAGTTTCTCCACAATCGAATTGGATTTTGTCTATTGTTGCAGACGATGGTCGCATCGGCAGTTTTGATGTTAGGCCCTATCTGAAATACGAAGCCTTTACAGATCTTCATCAACCCGGCGAATTTATGAAAGTATTCAATGGCGGATACTTTGTCGAATGGGATTGTGGCGCCGATTTATCAGTAGACACGATTGAAGCGCGATGGCAAGTTTTTGATAGCGCCGCCGTTTTAGCAAATGTCTAAAGGCAGCGCGATGAGCGGCGTTTAACTCTTCGCCTTCTCCTCCGGCGCGCGCGTGGCGACCGAGCTGCGCAGACGAATCACTTTGTTGAGCATGTCAAACCAAAACGGCGCGCCCAACGAAGCCGCAAGCGCAGTCAACAATAGCCCGATAATTTTTCCCGACCATTGCCAACCATCCTGCGGCAACTGCTTCTCCTCCCAACCGATTTGCAAACCGAGCGCTTGTAATTCTTTCAAATTCTCCGAGGTCATTGCCACCGAGGGCGTTTCCGCTTTGCGCGCCACGGCCTCGGCCTGCGCCACCACTGCCGCGCGCAAGACGGAGCTGCTCGCAAGCTGTTTGGCAATCGCGATCGTGTCCGCATTGCACAACACCGTTGCGCCAAGAGCCACGCAGAGCGTGATCAACTGCATGCGGCGCTTGTACCAGCCGCTAATGCGTTCCACCGAATCATTGAACCACTGTTCGAGATGCGCTTGCACGTTCTCGATTTTGCCGCCCGCGCGTTCAACGAATAATTGCAAAACATGCTTCACTCTTTCATTGCCCAAGCCGTTGACGCCCTCTTTGAGCTGATCGAATTGCGCCGAATGATCTTTGGTCACAATATCGAGCAGAGTTATCGCGAAGGCTTGCGAGGGAATATAGGAAGGCCGGTCGCCTTTGCGATAAAAGGCCTTGATGAGCGGGTGCTCATAAAAAAACTTGGCGAGGCCCTGATTCTTGGGATCGCCCAAGATGTTGCCGATGCCCTCGGCCAACGTCTTCGCGCGCAAGCGCAGCACTTGGGCGAGCAGTTCATTCACCGCGGTGCAAATCAAGCCGAGCAAAAGGTAAACGAGAATCAAGCCCAACACGGTTTCAAGAATGACGGAACCGAACATGAGAACCTCCCTCGGGGTGAAAGATTTGAGGTTGCGCTCACGGCGTTTTTGCGCCGAGCACCCAATTAAAAATATTCCACACAAACGGAATCAAATCTCTGCCGGACAAGCTCGCAATCGTCGCCAGCACAATCGAAGAGCCGTACGCCGTGATTTTGGTGAAGCCATGCACTTCTAAAAGTTCGCGCCAGCCATAGTCCAATCCTTGCAAGCGCCGCAAATCAAACGCGAGGAGCGCGAGCAGAAGCACGTAAGCCAAAACTTGAACGGCTTGCACCACGAACCCTTGCTCTAAAATCGGATCGAGGTTGATGAGGCGCAGCGGAATGGTGGCGACGAGATAGCCGCCGGTAAACACGAGCGCTTTGAAAAAACCGTCGTGCCCGCGAATTTTATGAAAGAAATAGCCGAACACGAAGGCGATTAAAAACCAGGTCGAGAGCGAAAACAAAAGCTTGGTGAGCAAGCTGAGCAACGGATAGTTGACCACTTCCGGGTTTTCGAAAATGTTGAGCCATTTCCCGGCTTGAAACGGAATCGAAAAGACCATGCCGTAAAGCACCGCGATCTTGGCATTGGCGGCCGGGTTAGGTTCCGGACCATAGCCGAAAATTTTCCGTTTGACCTCGCTGGTGTCTTTGGGCAGCGCGTTTTCTGTTTCTTTTACCCGCGCCTGGCTCGCAGCGATATTGGCATTCAATTTATCAAGATCAATGTCGCCTTGCGCGTATTTTTTGCGCAAACTTTTTTGCAGGCTATACAAAGATTCGCGCGCGGTTTTGAAATCGAGCAAACGCCGGACGAGCGACCGCGCTTCCTCGCCGGCAACGATTGCCGGAAGCGAGACGCGTTCGACCAAAACAAAACGCGTGAAGATAAACCAGCCGAGCAAAATCGGAATGGGCGCGAACACGAGGCTGGTGGCGCGGCCAATGAGATAATACGCGAATAACAGCGTGCCCGCGCGAATCGCCTCGGCCCCGAGCTCGAATTGATCTTTGCGGCTCAAGTTGCGCAGATAGATGACCAGCCCCAACAGCAACGCATAGGGCAGCAAGTTGGCAATGCCGATCGCGAGCGCGTTGAGATCATAAATGCTCACGGTGCGGCCTTCCACCGTGCCGCCGACGTAATTCATGGGCAAGCTGCACAACACAAAAACGAGAAAGAGCACCCATTGCGCCGCGGGCGAATGCAGCAAGGCAAAGCCGTACGCGTTGCGGGTTAAGCGGATGGTCAATTCCATAAACTGCTTAAACAATGCCGTGCCGGCCCACACGATAATGATGAACCAGAGAAAGCTATCCACCTGTGTCGGTAAAAAAAACGGATAAATTTTCCACTCGGTCACGATCGAATAACGCAGAAACGCCGCAATGGCCTCGACCACCAGCGGCAGCAAAGGCAAGGCGAGCATGGCCCAACTGACGCGAATCACGATGCGCTTTTGAATCTTCATGCCCAGGCCGAAAGTGAGCAACCAATAAAGAAAGAACCAACAAAAGACCAAGCCGAGGCCCACGAAGATGAGGGCGATGACGAGATAGTTTTGAACGAGCGCTTGCGCACCCATTGGAGCGGCAGCGTCTTTGCGCACAAGCACGAGGCCGAGGAGCAAAGTGAGCGGCAAGAGCAGCGCGGCCGGCCAAAAGAAGAGCCAGCGGAAAACGTGTTTCGCGCGGCGGCTGCGCACGAGGCGCGGGGTTTGGTGCTGCAGCAACGCGGAGTATATCAAACGAAACAGCAAGACCATGCCGATGGTCATGAACGGATAGACGATCCCCAAATTTTTAACGGTCTCGCGCATGATTTGGGAGGGAATAATTTCAACCAGATTGGCGAGGAAGGGATCGAGAAAGCGAAAGCTCGTAGAGAACAGCGGCAAACACAGCAGCGTCACATGATAGATTAAGAACGTGAGCGTTGCGGCATATAAGATGGCGCGATAGCCGTGCCGCGGCTTTTGACCTTGCTGCGACAGAATCCAAAGCAGCCAAACAAAAGGCATGGCGTTCAGCAGCGCGTGTAAAAAATCGCGCAGCTTGTAGGGCATCACACTTTCCAGCTTTTGCAATTGCCGAAAAAAGTGATTGGGACTCGCTTGCGGACGCTTGGGTGCGGTTGCCGCGCTGGGCCCTTTTCCAGAATCGGCCGGCGCACGGCGAGCGAGCAGTGCGGCCGGGCTTTGCGTTGAATCATAAAGCGCCTTGAACAATATATTGTCGTCATCGCGGCGCTTGTTCGGCTTATGCCGCCACAAAAACGTTTGCGCGCTATCGGCCTGGTTGAGCACTCGGCTCGCAGGTTGATTGATTTTCGTGAGCGCCACGCCCGGCACAATCAAACGGATCTCGTCTTCCGGAAGCGCCAGGGGCACGTCATTCAACGCGCCGGATTTGGTGAAGGAAGCAATGAGACCCGGTTCCGGAATATCGCCGGCGAGCGTGAGCCGGAGCCGATTGTCTTCCAATATCTCCGGAAGGTTTTGTTGAAACGGCGCCTGGGCCGTAGGTTTGATTGCAAAGGTCGAAAGCTCTATTCCAAAAAACAGGCGCAGAATTTCTTCGGCGGTGATCAGCTCGTGCTCCACCCAAGAGTAAAGCTGCATCTGCGGCGAGATTGTGGCTTCTGCGGCGAGCGTGAATTTATTTTGCGCGCGCAACGTGATCGTCACGCGGCGGTTAAAAGGCCCATGCAAAGAATCCGCGGCAAAGCGCGGCGCAATCACCACGGAATCGCCGGTAAGTATAGCCGCCTGCGCACGCGACCGTTGTGGGCGCGCCCACAACGTTACTCGAAAGGCTTCTGCGCTTTTGTTATGCGCGACGTATTTAAAAAATCCCAAAGCGTCGACTCTTACTTCGTAGGATTCCGCTTTCGCTACGTTGCGCCAGAATACTTTGGTGGCCGGGTCCGCGGCGCCGATGAGGGCCACCGAATCCCGCGTGAAAGCAATCATACGCAGAAGGCGCGGCGCTAAAGGCTGCGGCGGATTAAAATAAATCGATTGCGCCGGCTCTTGCGCTTCTAAGCGCGTGGAATAAGTTTCGTTCTCCAGCGGAAAGGCTTGCAGCTTATTTACGCCGCGGCGCAAGGGGATCCCCTTGAATTCTAAACGGCCGTCGCTGCTGCTTTTTTTCTTTTTATCGACAGCATTGACTTTGAGCACGACTTCTTGCTCGGAAGGACCATAGCCCGCGAGATCAATGGGGGAATGATCGACTTCGAATTCTGTTTGTTTCGCGCTCGCCGTGTCGGCCTCGGAAACCGCGAGCGGAAATAACCACACCGAGGGATTGGGATATTCCGTGCGCAGCTTTTGGCTGAGGTCTTTGTTGAAATAAACCCAAATGGCTTGATGCGTGGCGAGGAGACAGAATAACGCGACGAGGGCTTCGAAGATGCGCCAGGTGAGACCAGAGTTGCGCTGAGGCTTTTGCGCTGTCGGGCTTCGCTTCATGCAGTAACATGCGCAATTTGATTTGGAAAGTCAAGCCGCCAAATTTTCGGGTTTGACTTTGTGCGGAAGCGGTGGTATCATAAACTATGCTTGTTACCGTTCGGTTTGCAACTTTCCTCTAACTGTCATTCTGGAAGAACCTTCCCTCGCACTGGGAATAAAGCCAAGCACTAGGGAAGTTCCTTGCAGGATGACATTTCATAGAGGGCACGAAAGAAATCGAGAGTTGAAAACCTGAAACCGCATTGCACTGTTCAATAGTGCCTACGCCGCTGCTCACCTCACCCCAAGCTTGTGGAGACTGCATGAAAGATCACGCCGTTGCCTCCGCTTCTTCCTCCCAATCTTCTTCCCCCGAATTATTGCGCGCGCTCGGCTTGAAAGAAGCCGTGGCCATCAACATCGGCTGCATCATCGGCTCGGGCATTTTCATTGTGCCCGCGACCATTGCCGGACATTTGCCGGCGATGGGGCCGATCATGCTCGTGTGGATTCTCGCCGGCCTGCTCACACTCTTCGGCGCGCTTTCGTTTGCGGAGTTGAGTTCGGTGTTGCCGCAATCCGGCGGGCCGTATGTTTATCTGCGTGAATCGTTCGGTAAAGTGTGGGGATTTTTATTCAGTTGGAATGATTTCTTTATCAACAAAGCCGGGTCCATGGCTGCGGTGGCGATTGCGTTCTCCACGTATCTCGGCTACTTCTATCCCGCGCTCAGTCTGGAGAATCCGTTTTATCGCGCGGATTGGAGTTTGTTCGGTTCGCCGTTTACCTTGGGTTGGAATCAAGTCATCGCCATTGTTGCGATTGCAGTCGTGACCCTCGTCAACGTGCGCGGCGTGCAATTCGGCGGGTGGGTGATGAACATCTTCACGGTTGCAAA
>CAYNDW010000252.1:0-8383 GCA_964395375.1 uncultured Cytophagia bacterium | reverse complement strand
TTACAGCTTGTCGTTGCTGCGTGCCTCCGCCAAATCGTGTGACAACTTCATCCATTGTTGCCCGATGAGCTCCTTCGGGTAATTCGCCTTTGGCATTAAAATACGGAAGTGCCATTCATCCCTCTTTTTCTTGCAGCCACGGATTCACCGATAAAACACCGGATACTTCTCCGGCTCAGCTTCGTGCATCAACTCATACACGGTTTCGAAAATCGTTTCGAGGTTCGGTTTCGACCAGTAGTCGCCGTCGGAGCCGTAGGCGGGGCGATGCGGTTTGCCCGGCAACGTGCGCGGTTGCGAATCGAGCCAACGATAGCCTTCCTGCTTTTCGAGCACTTCTTGCAGCATGTACGCTGTGGTTCCGCCCGGCACGTCTTCATCCACAAACACGATGCGGCTCGTCTTCTTTAATGATTCCACAATC
The DNA here is from genome assembly GCA_964395375.1 of uncultured Cytophagia bacterium. Lineage (GTDB taxonomy): Bacteria > Zhuqueibacterota > Zhuqueibacteria > Zhuqueibacterales > Zhuqueibacteraceae > JABWAN01. Next base: position 7,959 of record CAYNDW010000252.1, on the reverse strand, counting down.
ACGCCGCGCACGTCGAACGGCAAGAGCGATTGCACATCGAGCACTTCGAGCTCGATTCCCACTTGGCGCAATCTTTCCGCGGCTTCCATGACCAAACGACAACACGCGCCGTAAGTGACGACGGTCACATCTTTACCCGCGCGCAGAATTTCCGGCACGCCGAGCGGCACTGTGAACGCGCCGAGGTTGTCGGGCAATTTTTCTTTAAGGCGATAGCCGTTGAGCACTTCGACGACCACCGCGGGATCATCGGCTTGGAGCAGCGTGTTGTAAAACCCGGCGGCTTGCGTCATGTTGCGCGGCACGAGCACGTGCATGCCGCGCACGAGATGAATGAGTCCGGCCATGGGCGAGCCGGAATGCCACACGCCTTCGAGACGATGGCCGCGGCTGCGGATGATGACCGGCGCTTTCTGTCCGCCGGCTGTGCGCCATTGCACCGTGGCGAGATCATCGGACATGATTTGCAGCGCGTAGAGAATGTAATCGAGATATTGAATCTCCGCGAGCGGGCGCAGGCCGCGCATGGCCATGCCAATGGCTTGTCCGATGATGGTGCATTCGCGAATGCCGGCGTCGCCCACGCGCAACGCGCCATATTTTTCCTGCAAACCTTTGAAGCCTTGATTGACGTCGCCGAGGCGGCCAAGGTCTTCGCCGAATGCGATGAGGCGCGGCTCGCGCGCGAGCGCGGCATCGAAGCAGGCATTGACGATTTCAAAACCATTGAGCGTGGTCGAAGCTTCGGAATAAATCGCTTTGACTTCGGGCACGCGCAGCGCGGAGCTTGCGGTTTCATTGTAAAGATGCGAGCCGTAACGCTCGGCCGTGCGTGCCTCGTATTCTTTTTTAAACAAAAGAAGAGTTTGCTTCTCAGCATGGGCTTCTTTGCGGCTGAGGAACAAGGTCTCGTGCAGCGTGGTGGCAACATCGCGGCGCAAAGGAGTCGGGAGCGCGAGCAATTTGTTTTTAAGGTGATGCAGCTCGTCTTTGTGCAGGGAGTTTTGCGCGAGCGTTTCGAGCAATGCCGCGGCCTCTTTGCGCTCGGCAAGAATGGGCGCGAGATAAGCCTGCCACGCTTGATCGCGAATATCGGCTACGATTTTCTGATCTTCCTGCTCGAACGCCTCGAGCTGCGCCGCGCTCGCAATCTCTTCGGCGATCATCCACTCGCGCATTTTTTTTAAGCAATCAAACTCCTGCTCCCATTCCAAACGCTCTTTGGTTTTATAACGCTCGTGGCTGCCCGAAGTGGAGTGGCCTTGCGGCTGCGTGACTTCGATGACGTGGACAATCGCGGGCACATGCTGCTCGCGCACGATCTTCTCGGCATGCAAAAAAGTCTTGACGAGAGCGGGATAGTCCCACGCTTTCACTGTGTAGAGATCAAAACCGGTGCGCGCGCCGCGTTGACGCTGAAAGCCGGAGAGCAATTCCGAAAGATTGCCTTTGGTGACTTGCTGCTCGTTGTGCACGGAGATGCCGTAGTCATCATCCCAAATCGAAAGGAGCACGGGCGCGTGCAAAACGCCGATGGCATTGATCGCTTCCCACACCATGCCTTCCGCGCACGAGGCGTTACCGATGGTGCCGAACGCAATCTCGTTGCCCATGTCGGAAAATTGCGTGAGATGGTGCAGCGATTCCAACTCGCGATACACACGCGAAGCATAGCCCAAGCCCACGAGCCGCGGCATTTGCGAGCCGGTGGGCGAAACATCCGCGGAGGTGTTGTATTGCTCCATCAAATTTTTCCACGAGCCGTCCGCGTTCAAGCTGCGTGTGGCGAAATGCGCGTTCATGCCGCGGCCGCCGGAGTTGGGTTCGGCTTCAACGTCCGCGTGCGCATACAATTGCGCGAAGTATTCGAGGATGGAAACATTGCCGAGCGCGAACATGAGGGTTTGATCGCGATAGTAACCGGAGCGGAAATCGCCTTTGCGAAACGCGTGTGCGAGCGCGACCTGCGGCACTTCTTTGCCGTCGCCAAATATGCCGATCTTTGCTTTGCCGCGCATTACTTCTTTGCGGCTGAGGAGGCTTACTTGCCGGCTTTGATATTCAATTCGATAGTCGCGCATGATTTGTTCGGCGCGCAATGCGGGCGCATGGGCTTTCGCCAATTTGCCGTTCGAGGGCGTTAAAGCTTTCGCGTGCGCGAAACGTTTCGGAGCCTTTGCGGCTTTGGGCTTTGCAGTCTTGCGAGCAACGGGCATAGTCGAATCCGAGTTGATAGAGGTTTGGAGTTGGATGAAACGGGAAGGTGAAACGGGTGTTGTCGAAGAAAGACGATAAGCTTGATCGCGGAAATGCTTTATTAGCTCCCGATACTCAAGACCTCACCGATCTTGATTGCCGGCAATACAGATAAAATCTCGGGAACAAGAGGCTTCAAATCCGCAAGCCGATTTGTCGGCGCGCACAAAACTAAAACCGCGATCTTGAATTTCGTCAAGTTTTGTTGGAAAGAAAGGTTTTGATCCGTTGTGATGAAAACCTCGAAATGCTGCTCTGCAAGAGACAAAAGTTCGCCATTCTTTTTTGAAGCCCAGCCCATCTTGGGCACAGTGGAGACAGCGTGTCCTAGCAGCTCTCTGCCAAGCCTCTGGTCGACGCATTCATCAAGCAACAACTTCATCTGTTGCCGCCCATTGGTTAATTTGTTTTTTCACTTCCTTGAGCAATCCGACGATCTGCTCCTTCGTCACTGTCGGGAAGCCCTCCATGAAATTATCAATCGAATCTCCGGCTGCGAGATAATCCAACAACGTTTGCACCGGCACTCGTGTTCCGGCAAAGACGGGCGTTCCGCCCATTACTTCGGGAGAGGAGCTGATGAGTTTCGTATTCATCGTCAACAACCTCGACTAGGTTTATTGCATGAGCACCTTTTTTTTGCGCCGCAAAATAGCCAACATGCCTTTGAATGTCAATTCCAAACTCCGGGGAAAAAAGCCTTGACAATCTGGGAGCGGAGTTATATTTTGGCCGCACTATTTTTATCCTGCGACTGCTAGACCCAATCCAACTTGCCTTCTTTTCGACGTAACCACTGGTTCATCCAACCTTATGGCACGTGTACAACTACGTGACGTTAGTAAAGTCTACGATAAAGGTGTGATTGCGGTAAACCAGGCCAACATCGACATTCAAGATAAAGAGTTTGTCGTGTTGGTCGGGCCTTCGGGTTGTGGCAAGTCCACGACTTTGCGCATGATTGCCGGCCTGGAAGAAATCTCCAGCGGCGAAATTTCCATCGGCGACAAGGTCGTGAACGAAGTGCAGCCCAAAGATCGCGATATTGCGATGGTCTTTCAAAACTACGCGTTGTATCCGCACATGTCGGTTTATGAAAACATGGCGTTCGGCCTCAAGCTGCGCAAGTTTCCCAAGGCTGAGATTGAACAACGGGTGCGCGAGGCCGCAAGGATTTTGAGTATTGAAGATTTTTTGGACCGAAAGCCCAAAGCGCTTTCCGGCGGACAACGGCAGCGCGTTGCAGTGGGCCGGGCGATCGTGCGCAAGCCGCAGGTGTTTTTATTCGATGAGCCGCTGTCGAACCTCGACGCGAAGCTGCGGGTACAAACGCGCATTGAAATCTCCAAGCTGCACGCGCGTTTGGAAACCACGATGATCTACGTGACGCACGATCAAGTCGAAGCCATGACCATGGGCGACCGTATCGTGGTGATGAAAGACGGCAACGTGCAGCAGATCGACACGCCGTTGAACTTGTACAATCACCCCAAAAACAAATTCGTTGCAGGCTTCATCGGCTCGCCGGCCATGAATTTCATGACCGGGCGCATCATGCGCGAGAACGGCTTATTCTTTATTGAAGGCCAAAGCCGCTGGCGTATTCCAAGCAAATTTGAAAATATTTTAGCCTCTTCTATTGATCGAGATACCGTGTTTGGCATTCGCCCGGAGGACATTCATTTAGCGGAAAATGCAAACGGTTTAACGCAAAAGGCCGAGTTGTCCGCTACAGTTGAAGTGGTCGAACCCATGGGCAGTGAGATTTTTCTTTATCTGAATACCGGAACCAACAACCTCGTGGCACGCGTCAACGCCCGCACCGAGCCTGCCGTGGGCAGTCAACTCGCCGTAGCCTTGGATATGAGCAAAGCGCATTTCTTCGATCTGCGCAGCGAAGCCAGCTTAAACCTGGCCGTCTAGCAACTTCCCTAAGTCTCGTTTGGTTTGATCTTGCCGGTTTCATTCTCGCAGCGCGCGAAGTTATCCCCAACACGCATGAGGCCTCTTTTGTCTTCGTAAAATTCGTGATTCTAATTTGACGTCATGTTTGCGTTAGTCGTGGCATTGTTGTGACTCCAATCCATAACCATCAACGACCGCAGCCATCTCCGTAACGCGTCTTTTCCTTTTCGCATTCGTCACCTAAACTCCCGTTCGAGGGAAATATCAAATTTGTGTAGTCGCGAGTGTTGCTCTGGGCGGTTCTGCCTATGTGGTGAGGCCTGCCTATTTTGCAACGCCCCGCTTAACCTCTAATGTCTAACCAAAAGGGTTTATCATGGACATTGCAGAGCTGAAGGCAATGAAAATCGCCGAGCTCACCAAAGTAGCGCAAGAGCTCAACGTGCAAGGCGCTGCCGGTTTGAAAAAATCCGATTTAATCTTTCGCATTCTCGAAGAGCAAACCAAGAAAGAAGGTTTGATCTTCGCGGACGGCGTGCTCGAAGTTTTGCCCGACGGCTATGGCTTCTTGCGTTCGCCGGATTATAACTATCTGCCCGGCCCCGATGACATCTATGTCTCGCCCAGTCAGATTAAGCGCTTTGGCTTGCGCACGGGCGACACGGTTTCCGGCCAGATTCGGCCGCCGAAAGAGAACGAGCGCTTCTTCGCGCTGCTCAAAGTCGAAGCGGTCAACTTCGAAAACCCGGATGTCGCCAAAAGCAAAATTCTCTTCGACAATCTCACGCCACTTTATCCGCTCAAGCGCATCAAACTAGAACACGATCCGCGCGATTATACCTCGCGCATCATGAATCTGCTCTCGCCATTGGGCAAAGGCCAGCGCGGCTTGATTGTCGCGCAACCCAAAACCGGCAAGACCACCATCCTGCAAAAAATTGCGAACGCCATCACGGCCAATCATCCTGAAATCAAACTCATCGTGCTCTTGATCGACGAGCGCCCGGAAGAAGTCACGGACATGGAACGCTCGGTCGCCGCCGAAGTCGTTAGTTCGACTTTCGACGAGCCGCCCGAGCGACACGTGCAAGTGGCCGACATGGTGTTGGAAAAGGCCAAACGTTTAGTGGAATACAGCCAAGACGTCGTCATTTTATTGGATTCGATTACGCGTCTCGCGCGCGCGCACAATGCGGTCGTGCCGCACTCCGGCAAGATTCTCTCCGGCGGTTTGGATGCCACAGCGCTCGAACGCCCCAAGCGCTTCTTCGGCGCCGCGCGCAATATCGAAGAAGGCGGCAGTCTCACGATCATTGCCACGGCTTTGATCGACACCGGCAGCCGCATGGACGAAGTCATCTTCGAAGAATTTAAAGGCACGGGTAATATGGAACTCGTGCTCGATCGCCGCCTCTCCGATCGCCGCATGTTTCCCTCCATCGACATCAACAAATCCGGCACACGCAAAGAAGAATTGCTGCTCACGGATTTCGAGATCAATCGCGTGTGGATTCTGCGCAAGTTTCTCAGCGAACTCAATCCGGTCGAGGCCATGGAGTTCTTGCTTGAAAGAATGCGTGGCACGAAATCCAACGAAGATTTCTTAACGCGGATGAACTCGTAGCGCGGGCTTTTCATCCAACCCAAAAGCTTTTCTTTTAAAAAACCCTCGTGACGGAAAAATGTAAGGCAGAAGAATTTAGAAGCGTTTTTGTTGGGATAAAAAACGTTGCGCTTTTAAATCATCCTGCCTCGCTGAAATGAACAAGAGCAAAATCAGCTCTTGAAAAAGCCGCCGGGCTTGTTTATGTTTGGGAGAAGAAGCAAGCGGCTTTTTAAATTTTTGCGCCGGAGGACGCCATGAAATTCGCCGACCCACGCACCGACTTCGCGTTCAAAAAAATCTTCGGGAACGAGCAGGCGAAGGATGTTTTAATCAGCTTCCTCAACGCTGTTCTGGGCCTCGACCAAGCCCATGCGATCGTGGACGTCACGTTGTTGAATCCTTACGAAGCGCCCAAAACCAAATATCAGCAGAACAGCTTTCTCGACGTCAAGTGCCTTGATGCTCGCGGCGCGACCTATGTGGTGGAGATGCAGGTGGCTTACGTCGCCGGTTTTGAGAAAAGGGTGATTTACAACGCCAGTAAAGCCTATGCGAATCAATTGCTCAAGGGCGAGCCTTATCCCAAACTCAATCAAGTCATCTCCATCAATATCCTCGATTTCATCCTGTTTGACGATTTCAGCCATTATCTCTCCTGCCACGAAATGCGGGAGAAAATTTCCGGCAATAACTACCTTGACGAAATTCGCTACTACTTCATCGAACTACCAAAGTTTGACAAGGCCGAAGTGGAGCTGCACAATTACGTCGAGAAGTGGATTTATTTTATCAAGCACGCGAGGGAACTGGAAGCCATCCCGGAGGTGCTCGACGAGCCGGTGTTTCATCATGCCTTTGATCTTGCGAATCGCGCGAACATGACGCCCAAGGAATTGGAAGTATACGAGGCGAGCATCACCGTTATGCTAGATGAACGCGGCCGTCTCGAAGGCGCCGAAGAAATCGGCGAGAAACGCGGCGAGAAACGTGGTGAAAAACGCGGCGTTCGCCGCGTGGCCCTGGCCATGCGAGAAAAGAACATGGCAAGCAGCATGATCGCCGAGTTGACCGGCCTCACGGTTGAACAAGTCGAAGCTTTAACCTAAAATAAGCGCTTGCTTTTCGAACGCCCCTGCCTTAAATTTGCTGTCCGAAAATCAAAGTACTCGAACCTTAGGAGGTAGTCGTGAAGACAGACATTCACCCCAAATATGTGATGGGCACCGTAACTTGTGCGTGCGGCAAAGTTTTTCAAGTGCGCAGTACGGTCGGCGACCAGCGTATTGAAATTTGCTCGCAATGCCATCCCTTTTTTACCGGCAAACAAAAGCTGCTCGACACCGCCGGTCGCGTTGAAAGATTCAACAAGAGATATCAAGGCTATGGCAATAAGGCGGCGGCAACTGCTGCTTAACCCGATTGGTTGACGCTAAACGGAATACGTCTTTTCTCTCTCCAGGGAGGCGTGTTCCGTTTTTTGTTTGTGAAGCTAGCGCCGCCACGTTGAAGAGCATTTAAAATCGCCGTTACTCATCGCAGAGAAAGAAAATAATCTTCATGTCCGAAAACACCCTTATGGTTGGCGGCCAAGCAGTCATCGAAGGCGTGATGATGCGCACGCCGCACATGGTCGCGGTCGCCTGCCGCCGCGCCGATGGCACGATCAATGTGTGGAAGAAACCGTACCGCTCTTTGCTTGCGCGTTTCAAAATTCTAGCGCTGCCGGTGTTTCGTGGCGCGATTGTCTTGCTCGAAGCACTCGCGCTCGGCCTGCAAGCGCTCACGTATTCCGGCGATCTGTTCGAGCATGATCAAGGCGCGCAAGGCAATGGCAAAGCTTCTGAACCCCGACAGGCGCCCGGCGCGCGCACACGCGGCCAAAAGTTGCGCATGGCTTTCACCATGCTCTTCGCGTTCGGTATTGGCATCGCGATCTTCTTTTATATTCCCCTCGTGCTCACGGACTGGCTCGGCGCGAAAACGAGCTTTTGGTTTAATTTAGTCGACGGCGTGATTCGGCTCGCTTTCTTTTTAGGATATATTACGCTCATCTCGCAAATACAGGACATTCGCCGCGTGTTTGAATATCACGGCGCGGAGCACAAGAGCATTTTCAATCACGAAGCGAAAACGGCTTTGACGCCGGAAAACTCTGCGACGTTCTCGCGCTTTCATCCGCGCTGCGGCACGAG
>CAYNDW010000251.1:0-8387 GCA_964395375.1 uncultured Cytophagia bacterium | reverse complement strand
TTGTAATCTTGCACGGCTTGCAGTAAGGTGACGATGCCCTTCTCTCCCGAAAGCCTGCCGAAATAAACAAAATAATCTTGAAAGCTTGGATGAAAAGGATAGTCAGCAATTTTGATCGTATAAAACAAATGCCGAATACGTTCCGGAGCAATGCCGCCCTCTCGTAGCTTCTGCCCCATGAACGTGCTCGGCACGTGAAAGAGATCGATGTGATCGTACCACTTCATCCATTTGTGAATGTAGCTTTCGAGCGCAATAAGAGCGCTTGCCGCGCGCGAATCTTGATGGCACTTTTCAATGATCGGATGAAAGAATTTTCCGCCGAGACATTTCTCGCACACACGCCGCTCGCGATCGACAAACAAACGATAGTTCGGGCACACGAGCTTGTATTGATGCACGGTTTGAATAATCGGAATGCCGAACTTTTTGATGCCGAGTAGAATCGAGGGCGAAAGTTGGTGATCGATCATGTGCAAATGCGCAATGTCGGGCCGCGTTTCAGCAATGAGCTTTTCAATGCACGCGCGCGCTTGCGGCGAATAGATGATGCGGCCCGCGGCTTTCGGCGCATTGGCCAAACGATGCGCAAATGAACCGTTGAACTCGATATTCTCGACGAAGTGCGACGCATACGGCGTGTCAAAATTCTCCGCATGCTGCATGGAGAAAGGAATGACTTCGTGGCCGTGCGCTTCGAGGATTTCCTTCAACTCGAAGTAATAACGCTCTGCGCCGCCTTTGATGAAATAGTATTTGTCGACTAAGAGGATTTTCAATGGGCTTGTGTAAAGTGTAAGGTGTAACGTTGTTGAACGTGCTCAACCTCTAGAGCGTGTCATTCAGAAGGAATCCTTTTGAGCACTGGAGACCCGTTTCATTTCATATATCGAACGCTGCTCATTCATCCAATAGCCTCGAAAACTCGCCAACCCGTTTCAGTATTCACCACTACAGCGCTTGCCTCAACACCAACCGTTATATCAAAAAAGCGATTCACATATTCTTCGAACTTGCCTTCAGAGGTTTCATAATAAAAGTGTTTCATGCAAGCCCATTTCTTCTCAAGGACGCAAAAGCAAAAGACAATCGACACGCTATTCTTTGCGGCAAAGCCTGAAAACTCGTTTAGCGAGGTCTTAAACTTATCAAAGAGATTGGGGAGTGTTTGCTTGTCGATATTCTTCAATGTGTGAAACCAATTCCCTGCCATGCGCTCTTTGATGAGCTTTTCAACGTCCTTTTTAATTTGCTCCAACGGTGAATTATGAGCTTTAAATTCTACATTCGCGATTTTTTGAAAAGGATGATCGTCGGCGCCATTAGCGACATACAAGCTCACATCGGATCTGGCGCTAAGCGGCGTTTGTCCAGTTTGTTGATACTCTTCCGTTGTCGGAGTTTCTACTGAGTAGTAGTAATTCAGCGTGTTCAACAATCCGCAAAATAAAAATCGCGCTTCTTGCTCACTGACGCGAATTTCTTTGTCTCGTTTTTGGGGAAGTATGAGCCGAGGGGATAATCCCTCCGGCTTTTGTGTTACATCCGCCATGCTCCACAGGTTAAAGCATAGTCTGCGATTTATTTCAAAAATATCTTTGATGATCATTGTGGCTTGTCAAATGCAAAATGCGAAGGCGATTATTTTCTATATTATCAGTAAGAATCTTCCCTATTGCTCGGTACAATCTCCAAACGAAGTAGCTCTCCAGCACTGAAAAAGATTCCTTCTGAATGACAACGCGGAGGCTCGTCTACACCCCTTCCGCTCTCGTCAACAACAACTCCGCGAAGCGAAAGCCTTTCACGGCATACAATAAAACGAAGTACACGACCGTCGCACCGGCGAGCACGAGGAGGAAATTATACTCGCGCGCGAACAGGCAGAACGCAATCATGCCCGCAGTTGCGAGCAGTGCCTTTGGAATAAAACTAAATTCCAGCAAGCGCGTGATGCGAATCATGGCAAAGAGCAAACAAGCCGCGAGCACCAAACCTTCGGTTGCCAAAGTCGCGAGCGCCGCGCCGACGAACGAGTATTTCGGAATCAAAATCCAATTCAAGCTGATGTTCGTGATCAAACCGCCGATCTGCACGAGCACGAGCTTCTTTTGATGATTGGCCGCGGTGAGCAATGTTGCCAAAAAGATATTCAAGAACAGAATGCCGGAGACCCACGACAAAATTTGTAATGCCGGCGCCGCTTTTTGAAATTGCGCGCCGAACATGAACACCACGAGATCATCAGCGAGCACCATCGCGCCCGCAATCATGGGCAGCGCGAGAAACGTTAGGTACTTCAGGCCTTTGGTAAATATGCGCGCCGCTTCTTCGGAGCCTAAAGCCGCTTCGCGTGCAAGCGCGGGAAACAATGCAGTCACCAAAATGGTGGGCACCAGATTGGTTAGAGAAAGCAACTTGTACGCCGCGGCATACAGCCCCACTTCGCTCGCGCTGGTCATGGCGGTGAGCATGAGAATGTCCACGCGATCATAAACATTGACGAGAAACATGGACAAGCCGAATGGTAAAGCTCGGCGCAATAGTCCGCGGCTGAATTGTGGTTCGAAAGAAAGTTTGAGCGGAAAGAATTTTTTGTGGATGATGAACAAGCTTAATGCGAGACTCACCACTCCGCCAATGAGGAACACGCCGCAGAACCACAGCAGACCATAACCTTGCACCAACAACGCGATGCCGATTCCCGAGGTGATGATCTTCTCCACAACGAGAATGAGCGTTTCATAACCCATGCGCTCATACGCGCGAAACGCGGCAAAGCTGAGTTGAAAGAAAGAACTGAGAATACCGTAGCCGCAGAAAATCACAATGGCCCAACGCGCTTCCTCGTTGAGCGAAGGCACGAGCCACAAGGCCGGAAGAAAAAGTAACGCGGGCAGGAGCGTCGCCAGTTTTAAACTCAACGCATTAGCGAACCAACGTTGCGCTGCGTTCGTATCGCGCGCGACTTCGCGCGTGAAGTACGTGTTCAAGCCGAGATCGTTGAAGAGAAACACGAAATACATCAACACGCTGGCGAGCGAGTACACGCCGAATTGTTCGTCGCCGAGGTAGCGCGTTGCCACCGGCACGACGGCGAGCGCGAGCGCCATTTGCAAGAGCTGGCCGAGCGATACCCAATACGCGTTCTTTTTGATATTGCCGCTCATGATTCCGGCGTGTAGACCAAGAATTTGCTCAACGCGAGATAGCCAAGATGGCCCAGCTTAAATGCGCGAATGGCGTCATACGGCGAGCACACGATCGGCTCTTCGTGCATGTTGAAGCTCGTGTTCACGAGCGCGCGCAGGCCCGTGCGTTTGCGATACTCTTCGATGATGCGATAATAACTCGGATTGTCTTTTTTATCCACAAGCTGCGGGCGCGCGGTGCCATCCACATGCACGACCGCAGGGCAGTGCTTCTTCATTTCTTCCGTGCAATCGAACGTCATGGTCATGAACTTTGAAGCAAAGAAGTTCGGGCCCATGTTGCGATAATAAATGTCGCGATCTTCGATCAAGCTCACGGGCGCGAAGGGCATGAACTCGGTGCGATTGAGGCGCTTGTTGAGCCAGTCGTTCACGGTCGGGTCCGTGGTGTGATACATGATCGAGCGGTTGCCGAGCGCGCGCGGACCGTATTCCATTCTGCCGTTGAAGCGCGCGACCACCGCATTTTGCGCGAGCAAATCGGCGATCTTCGACTCGATGTCCTCGTAATACTCATAACGCAAGTGCGATTTCTTCAACTCGGCTTCGATCTCTTGATCGTTATAACCGGGCCCGAGATACACGTGTTCGAGGCGCGGTATCGCGCGATAATCCACGCCGAACTTGAGATCCTTGTAGTGTGCATACAAAGCCGCACCGACGCTGAGGCCGCAATCGCCCATGCCGGGGAAGATAAACAGCGAAGTCACATTCGGCAGTTCGGCGACTTTTTGATTGATGCGCACGTTGGCAAACACGCCGCCCGCGGCTTTCACGTTATTCTCGCTGTGGTTGCCATATTCGCGCAACGCGGCGCTCACGAAACTTGTGACCATGTTCTCGCTGATGCTTTGAATGCCCGCGGCGATGTCTTCTTTGCTATAGCCGTTCACGCGGTCGGCGATGACGTCTTTCAAGCGCGGATAGTTGGTGCGATGCGGATACGCGTGTTGAAAAACTTGCTTGGCAAGATCGTAGCTGAAATCGGTTTTGTTGATGCTGAAAAGATCGTTGTAAAACTTCTCCGTGTTCTTAGGATCGCCATACGCGGCAAGGCCGGTGATCTTGCCTTCATGCCGATTCGGTTTGAAACCAAGATACCACGTGATGAAATTATAAAACAAGCCGACGCTGTGATACGAGGGCACGCGCTTCGCAAGTTTGAGCTTGCCTTGGCTACCAATAAAAATCGAGCCGCTGTCGCCGTCGCCCTGACCGTCGAGCGTGAAAACTTTCGCTTCGCTATCGCCGCCGGTGTAATACGCCGAAGCCGCATGCGCGGTGTGATGATCCACGAGGTCGAGCGGAATCTTGTGCAGATCAAATTTGCGCAAGAGTTTCTTCACGCGCTTGATGCGATTCTTGTTGTAGAAGTAAGGATAGAGTAGGAAGTACGGATCCCAACCGGGATGGCGCGTGACCAAACTCGCGAGAATCCACTTCATGTTCTTTTGCGCGAACAAATCACCGAGCACGTATTTGAGCAGCTCGTTCGGCGGGGCAATGGCCACCGCGATGCGATCGATGTTCGTGCGGTCGGAGCGCGTCGCTTTCATCACTTCCGCGATGCAACGTTCCGCCGGGCCGTCTTCGGTGTTGCCGTCGTGGAGCTTAATGCGCGAAAGGCGCTCTTCTTCCACCGCGGAAAGAATCTGTCCGTCTTCAATCAACGCTGCGCTGGCATTGTGATCATCATAAAATCCGAGAACTCGCATAGTCCTGAAACAACCTCCTCAAAGATGGGCAATGCTTTGTAGTCCCCGCCCCTTGTGGGCGGCTTTTCATTTGTGCTTGATCAGCGCCCCACAAGGGGGCGGGACTACGAGGCTAATGTGCTTGTGGAAACTTCGTCGCTAATGAATCGCGATCTATGTTGTAAATGAAAATCGAATAACCGAGTACGGTGTCTGGTTGAAATTGCTTCAGCCAATCGTATGACGCCTCGGGATAGAAGCCGTGAATGTTTTGCAAACAAGTCGCGCTGATGGCGATCACGCCGTCGGTCGGTTCACAGCTTGGCAGCTTGCTTTGATCAAAATCCGGATCGAAAGTGTAGCCGTCCACGCCGAGCAGACGATCATAATGAATACCATAATAGGTTGGATTCGCCGTGCCTGCGTAACTGAATTTGATTTTTTCGATCTTGTGCTCGTCCATGTAGCGTTTGAGCGCCGGCAAATCCTGCCCCCAATCGAGATTGGATTCGAGCATGTATTGGTAGCCGTTGCGCGGCCCGCCTGCCAGCTCGTTGAAGTAAGCAAGCTGATGCGGATGAATCGCGAGCGCGCTGCCGACATTCCACACGAGCAACGCCGCGAGCGCCATTTGCGCGAAGCGGCGCTGTATAAACGGCGCGCTCACGAGCTTGCCGATCAACACGAGAAAGAACGGAAGCAGCGGCAAGATTACGTAGCGATACGCGAAGTCGGGCTTCTTCAAAGTGCCAAGCAGCATCAACGCGATGGGGACGAGCACGAACAGCATTTCAAACCAATCTTTTTTTCTAACCAAAAAAAGTGCGAGCGCGAGCAAAACAATGAGCGGGATCGGTGTTTTAAACCAAAACGCGGCAAACGGAAAATACCAAAACCCGCTCGGCGAGGTTTTGCCCATCAAAAACTTCTCACGCGCCACGCTTTGCGCCGCAGTGCCGACTTGCGGCGTGAAGCCCATCATCACCGAGAACGCGGTGAAGAAGTCGCGCGCGGGGATCGGCACGTTGGCCGCGAGGCCGCTCGCGATTTGCATTGCGCTCTCGTTTTTCCCCAACGGCGTTTTTTGCAGCAAGGCCTCGAGCTTCAGTTGCTCGTCCGCATCGCGCACGAGCGGCTCGGCTTGAAAGCCATAGTTGGCAAAGAGCACAACATAAACGAGCGCGAGAAACGCAAACAATGTCACACCGCTATACACTACTTTTCGCAGCCGTTCTTTAAGCAAAAATCTTTCCACGAACTTCAGCGTGAAAGGAAATTTTAGCCGCGCCGGCGCGCAGATGAGTAAGAGAATGACGATAGCAAAATAAATGGGCAGCAAAATGATCGCGGAAAATTTCGCCGCCAGCGCCAAGCCGAATGCGAGTCCGGTGCAAATCAAACGCAGCCATGAAGGCCTTGTTATTATGCGATAGAACGCGTACATCGCAAGAAAGAAGAAGAGCGCGAAGCCCACGTCGCTCGTGGTGAGTTGCGCGTGCGCGATGAGATTGGGGTTGAACGCATAGAGCAGCAGCGCAACGAAGGCCGGCCATTGTCCATAAAGTTCCTTTGTCCACATGAACACAAGTAAGCCGAGAGTGACTCCAAGCGAGACAATCATCAACCTCGCCCAAAAGAACATTGTGCCGGAATTGTCATTCGTCTCATACAAGAACACTTGCCCGAACTCGATCTCGCGATTGCGTTGCCAATGCGAGCTGCTCGTGTCGAGCTTGACGTCCATGAACAAGAGCGGCACTGCCGCCCACAATTTGATGAGCGGGGGATTGCTGGGATAGAGTTGAAAGTTGCCGGTCTTCCAATAAGCATAACCCGCGGGCAGATGTCCCACTTCATCCCATGTGGGCGCGTTGTGCGGCATGCTCAAAAGACATTGCAGCGCAAAAAATAAAAGCAGGAGAGTCACGATGAACCGCTCCTGCCTTGGAGAAAGTTGACGTTCGAATAAACGCATAGGTGAGGGAAGTTTTATGAGCAAAACGCTACTAACAGCTAACGGGTCTATTCCCCGCAAAAGAGCGCACGCAAAGGCGCAGAGCCGCAAAGGTTTCGCAAAAAAAAGCTTTGTGGTTTCTCTGCGTATTTGCGCCTTTGCGTGCGGTTTTGATTCTCTTTGTTGAATTTCTCGTTGACATTAAACGAGGTCGGTTTTAGCTTCGCGAACAAGATGGAGCGCTATCTATCATGGATTCTTTTCCTAATATCAAAATCACCAACGCCTTTTTTGCGAACAACATGCTCACCGTTGCGCTGAGTGATGGCCGCATCGTCTTCTTTCCGTGCGCTGAAATGGCTTGGCTCGTCAATGCATCGCCGGAGCAGCAGCAAGATTTCAATATGGAGTCGGACGGCTATGGCGTGTGGTGGCAGGAATTGGATGACGGTATCGCGCTTCTTCATATCCTGAGTCCGGCTTCCGTTGCATTGTCGTAAGCGCGCTCAGAAAACGCCGTGGCAATAGGTTGAATCGCCTTCACACAAGCAGATACTCGCCGGATCTTCCTCACCCCTCGCTAATGCCTTTCCGCAACGGGCTTTCCTCCATGCTCTTCACTACCACACTCGGCTTGCGGCCGGGCGCGAGCTTCATGCGGCTCATGCCCGTAATCCAGCCGCCGAACATCCACGTGAACATGATGAGTTGATGATTCATGATGTTCGGGCCGCTGTTGATAGAGATAATGAAACCGAGAATGCCCGTCATCATGCCGAGCGCCAAATTTGAGAAGAGCGTGTTGTTCAACTTCAACACGCGCCGGCCCATTTTGAAAATGCTAAATATAAAAAAGAGCCACGTGAGCGTGCCGCCGACGCCGGTTTCGCACGTCATGAGCAGATACGAGTTGTGCGCGATCTGCGCGAGTTGATAAAGCGGAATGCCTTTGTTGGGATCATATTCAAGGCGCGCATAGGGCAGCGAAACGAGGCGATAACATCCCAAGCCCACGCCCATCACGGCGTTATCCTCTGCCATGCGCATGGCAACGTTCGTCAGCGGCTTGCGAATTTCCGAAGAGCTTTTGCGGTCTTCGGAAGTGAATTGCAGCAGAATCGTATCGGCATAGGAGACGGCGAACACGATACCCGCAACTGCGAGCACCATCATCGGCACCATCGCGCGCAGGCGCAGGCGGCGTTGAAACAGCGAGTAAATAAACATGAGCACCATCGCGCCCGCGAAGCTCACCCACGGCCCGCGGCCATAAGAACCGAGCAAACCGCCGCCGCCGAACGCGAGCAAGGCGAAATAGAACCACGCTTTCTTTTTATCGCTATGCTTTTGAAACACGAGCAGGCGCACGACGATCGGCAGAAGCATAATCAAAAAATCGCCGATCACGCCGGGGTGTTCGAACGTGCCCGCGGCGCGCCACTCATAGCCGATCTCTTCGAGAATGCGCAACCCCAGCGGACCGTAACGCCATTGGTACGTGCCGAGCATCGCTTGAAACGCGAAGGT
>CAYNDW010000250.1:0-8396 GCA_964395375.1 uncultured Cytophagia bacterium | reverse complement strand
AGAAAAGTCACGCGCGGCATTTATTGCGCCGGTGTGATGACCAGTTTGCGGCGTTCGCGGCCGCGCGCGATTTCGAGCGCGAGGGGATTCGTGGAAGCTGGCGCGGCCAAATGATCGACCACCTGTTGTACGCGCATCACCGGCAAGTCGCCGAGGCGCAAGATCAGATCGCCCGCTAACAATCCGCCTCGCGCCGCCGGGCCGTTCGCCTTCACATCCGCGACGAGTACGCCGGTTTGATTATCGAAATAACTCGCCAGCTCCGGCGTGAGCGCTTGCACTGCAAAGCCCCACGTTGCAATCTCAGTCTGCGGCAGGTCCTCCTCGCCGCCGGAATATTCCAGCGTTTCTTGCAAGAGTTCGGGCATGGCATAGATCGCCGCGTTCACGCGCAATGAGAGCGCAATCGCATCGCTGGGCCGCGCGTCGAGCACGTGCGACTTGTTGCCCTGTTGCACGCGCACTTCGGAATAATATGTGCCGTCTTGCAGCTTGGTGATGACCACGCGCTCGACTTTGAGTTGCGCGGCTTTCATCATTTCCGCCATGAGATCGTGCGTGAGCGGTCGCGGCGCCGAAACCTTTTGATGGCCGAGATGAATCGCGAGCGCTTGCTCTTGCCCAATCGACATCGGCAAAATGCGGTTGCCGCTCGTCTCTTGTAAGATGACGACCATCTCTCCGGTTTCCGGCGTGCCTTTGATCGTCGCGATTTTCATCAACACCGCGTCGTCTTTTTCGCGCGTGGTGGAATAAAGCAAAACCGCGCCGGAGCTAACGATAAGTCCACCGAGAAGCAGCAAAACAATTTTCTTTGGCATAATATGCACCTGAGTTTGTCGCAGCGAATATCCACAAAAAGCGTTTGGGATGCAATGAAATTTCCGGCGCGCATTGCATTGGGAGATTTTTTCTTGCGTGAAATTATCGAAAAGGGCAAGGTGCTTTATGAACGCGCTCGTGCAAGAATGGATTGAGAAGGCGGATTCATAGTTCCGACTGAGACGTTTAGAGGACGTCTCATGAGGTTGGGCGTTCAATTTCTACCAGAATTTTGCACTCGCGTCGCCGCCAACCTCCGCCTGATGCTGTAAGCATCAGGCTAAAAGGTGTAAGCGATCTAAAGATCGCTTGCACCCATTGGGTGAGAGCCGACTTTGGTCGGCTTGCATCTCTTAGCCTCATGCTTACAGCATCAGGCGATGGTAGGCGAGATCATCCGTGCAAAATTCAGGTTCTATACTCGTTTAGAGATGTCCTTCAGCAGGAATCTTTTTCCTCACTGGGCGCCAACTCCAGCGCTTAAAAAGATTCTTGCTGAATGACATCCGCCGGCGCTTGCCTTTTTGTTTTGATCGTCAACCTCACTATATGATCGGTCTAAATTTATCTCTCTTAAAATTTCACCCTCCAAACAAATCCCCCTGGCGTGTTTCCTCCCTCCGAAAATGCTCCGTGGTCAAATGCGTAAAGTGTTGATTCAAACCGTGCTTTTGGCAACACACTTCGAACAAGCGCGCAATCGCCTCGGCGCGCTCGCCTTCGCCGGTGAAGCGCTTGCCGAAGCGCGGATCGTTCAACTTGCCGTTGCGCACGTCGCGAATGGCGCGCAATACTTTTTCCGCGCGCTCGGGATAGTGCGTCTTCAGCCAATCCACGAACAGCTCTTTGTTTGCATAAGGCAGACGCACTAAAATAAAACCCGCGCGCTGCGCGCCGTGATCCGCGGCCGCGGCAAGAATTGCCGGCAACTCGTGATCGGTCAAACCCGGAATCATGGGCGCGGCATTCACGCCCACGGGCACGCCGGCTTTGGCGAGCTGCGCAATGGTCTCCAAACGTTTTTGCGGCGCGGAAGTGCGCGGCTCCATCTTGCGGCAAAGATGATTGTCCAACGTCGTGATGGAAATTGCCACGCTCACCAAATTGCGCCGCGCCAGTTCTTGCAAGAGATCGAGGTCGCGCAAGATGAGGGCGTTCTTCGTAATCATGCCCAGGGGATTCCGAAAGCGCAGAAACACCTCCAAACAACCGCGCGTGATTTCGAGCTTGCGCTCCACGGGCTGATAACAATCCGTGTTGCCGGAAAACGCGATAACCTGCGGCTCCCAACTGCGGCTGCGAAACGCTTCGGCGAGCAGCTTGGGCGCGTCGCGCTTCACCAAAATTTTTGTCTCAAAATCCAACCCCGAAGACCAACCGAAATATTCGTGCGTCGGCCGCGCATAGCAATAGATGCAGCCATGCTCGCACCCGCGATAGGGATTGATGCTGTACGTGAAGCCGATGTCCGGGCTGTCGTTCTTCGAAAGAATCGAGCGCGTGGTGTCTTCGTAGTAAACCGTTTGGTGCGATGGGGTCTCGCCGCTTTCCAGCCACTCCGCGTCGTATTCAATGTCGATCAACTCAAACCGATTGACCGGATTGAGCGCTGTGCCTCGTCCTTTGATCTCGAATTGAGCCATCTGTGTCCACCTTTCGGTTTATAATTTGGCCTTACGTCCACCCAAAGATACAAACTTCCACCAGTGGAGCAAGGTTTTATTCTCCGTGGCGAATTTTTTTCAGGTGGTTTTGCAGCGCGAGCATCATTTCTTGCGGTCAAGATATCCGCGCTACGATTGCTCACACCTTCCGCAAGAAAGAAAGAGGGCGGGTACATTTTCGAAAATTTCACGACGGCGGGCTGCACAGAAGTGACAGCTTGCAATATTGCGATCTATCCAGGGAAGGGTAGGCAATGACAAAGCTTATGGTTCGAAATGAATACGGTACGCTTTGCCTTGTCCGAAACTTCCCCGGTGCGGCTGGCAATTTATAATCAGAAGGGGAATGAAGTGCGCGTGCTCGTTTCGCGGCTGTTGCCGCCGGGCGAACATCTCGCGCGATGGGATGGGAAGGATAATGCCGGACGCGAGGCTGCGCGCGGCGTGTATTACTATCGTCTCGACAGCTCCTCGTTTCACGAAGTCCGCAAGCTGTTGTGGTAGAAATTTTTCAGAACATAAAATTTGAGAAGCGCCACTGTTTCGGTGTTAGAGGAACAATGTGGCGTTTCTCTTTTATAAGCGATCTCCTCTCATTATGTCATTCAGCAGGAATCCTTTTTCGCACTGGGCACTTTCTCCAGCGCTTAAAAAGATTCCTGCTGAATGACATGATCTGAGGGAGCGCTGTTTTAGCGCTTGTGATCGTCACTCTCATTGTGTTCGTCTTGGATTCACAGCCTTCTTTTGAGAAGAAGGTGGCCGCACCCTCGGATAAAAATACAAATGCGCCTGAATACCGAAGCGCTCCTCGCTCAACGTATAATACCCTTCGCCATCCGCTTTCCAGGCAACGGCTTCGCCTTGCGGCTCTAAAAAGTACGGCACGCGTTGCGGCACAAGCGCGAACGCTTGCGCAATGGTTTGCTCCGCGCTGCGTTTCCAATAGTAAATGCTGTCATACGTTTTGATCAAAACCTCATCACCCTTCGCGGAAATATCTCCGGCCACGGCCATGGTAAAAGGCAGTCTGACCACTTGCTCCAACTCGATGCGCTCGGTCGTGGACTGCGGATACGGCGCGCGAAACACGATCACGTTCGAATCTCTTTTCGTGACCACATACAAATCTTTCGTGAGCGGATCAAGCATCAAAGCCTCCGCATCGTAATTGCGCTCGGGATACATGAACGAAATGCCTTCCACGCCCGCGAGCTTTTCATAAACCGGCGCTTGCTCCGCGGAAACCATCGGCTCGGGCACGCGCAGAATGTATTGCACGCGATAGCGCGCTTCGTTGTTGCCGATGTCGCCGACGTACAGATATTGTTTGCCTTCTTCCGGCCCTGGCCCAATGGCAATGTCTTCCCAATCGCGGGCATATGCGCGGGCGAGCGTGTACACGCCGAGCAGCTTGCCGCGATCATTGATGGCATAGATCACATTCTTATCGCCCGAATCGTTGTGCGTCCACAATACGTGCGCGTTCCGCCGGCTTGCCACGAGGCCCGAAGCTTCGCGAATGGCCGGCGCGTCGATCTCGCCGCAATCAATCAACTCGCCGAATGTTGGGGCTTGGGCGTTGGCCGTGGTGTTGATCAAAACAAAAAAAAGCACCGGCAGCATGTACCGGCAAAGTCGTGTTGCCATGAATCGTCCTTTGGTAAATGAAAGTTCGTAGTGAGGCCTTATGAAATTTGACGATCAAAATCGGTAATAAAGCACGTGCCCCCGTATCGTGTCATTCAGCAGGAATCTTTTTGAGCACTGGGCAGTATCGCCGGCGAGTAAAAAGATTCCTGCTGAATGACAAGCTCGTGGAGGATTACCGATTTTGAAAGTCAAAACTCATTAGACGTATAGGTGAAGAGGCAGCAAACACCTGAAGGCGTTCCTACAAGCGCATAACTCAAGAATCAATCTAAGCGAGCGCAAGAAGAGAAGCAATTCCCGCGACGAAGCTGCAACGCAATTGAAACTTTCATTGCTATTCAAGTGGAAGATCAATAGTTTCCATCGGCAATAGAGCTCTCTTGCAAAAGTCACTAGTGGCAATGGAGATTAGCGAAGCGATTCCTGGTAAAGGTCACAGTGTTACAGCCGCAGCCCCGGTCATGCCGCGCGAGAAATTCTCCCTTGATCCCAAACTTTTTTTTCGTATCATTGCTTACGTACCCCGCGCCATTTCTCTAAACTTTCTTGCAGCCTCTTCAAATTTGCACTCGTTCAACACACAACCACCTACTCCCGGAAAGGAAGGCAGCGCATGAACACCTCGCCGGTGCGCGGCATGTTGCACGTCGAAACGCTCAAGCAAATGATCCACGATGAACAAGTCGAAACCGTGCTCACCGTGTTTCCCGATCTCTATGGCCGCTTGCTGGGCAAGCGCGTGACCGGGCATTATTTCATCGAACAGGTGCTCGAACAGGCGCTGCACGCGTGCGATTATTTGCTCGCCTGCGACATGGAGATGGATCCGGTGCCGGGCTACACCTTCACGAGTTGGGCCAAAGGCTATGGTGATTTCCGGCTCGTGCCCGATGCGCAAACGCTGCGGCTCGCAAGTTGGTTGGATAAAACCGCGATCGTGATTTGCGACGTGCATGACGAAGACACCGGTACGCTCGTCGACGTTGCGCCGCGCAGCATTTTGCGCAAACAGCTCGCGGCCGCGGCGGAGCGCGGTTACACCGTGATGGGCGCTTCAGAGTTGGAGCTGTATGTTTTCGCCGATTCTTTCGCCGAAGCCGCGCGCAAAAAATATGTTGATCTCAAACCCTACGGCGAATACATCGAAGATTATCACATTTTGCAGGGCACGAAAGAAGAGTTCGTCATCGGCGCGATTCGCCATCACCTCGACCGCTCCGGCGTGCCCGTGGAATTTTCCAAAGGCGAATGGGGCCCGGGCCAGCAGGAAATCAATTTGCGCTACGCCGAGGTTTTGGAAATGGCCGACCGCCACGTGCTCTATAAACACGCCGCCAAGGAAATCGCGCTGCAAAAGAATTGCGCGGTGACGTTCATGGCAAAGTGGGATGAGCGCTATGCCGGCTCCGGCATGCACGTGCATGCAAGCCTGTGGGACAAAGCTGGAACGAAGGCGCTCTTCCCGGGCAACGAACCACTCGGCCCGTTGCAAACTTCGCCGCTCTTTCGCCATTTTCTCGGCGGCTGGATGGCGCACTTGCGCGAGTTGTTTCCGTTTTATGCGCCGTATCCTTCCTCGTACAAACGTTTTCGTGCGGGCTCGTTTGCGCCCACGGGCATTGCGTGGAGTTGCGACAATCGCACCTCCGGCTTTCGCATTGTAGGCCACGGCTCGTCGTTGCGCATTGAATGCCGCGCGCCCGGCGCGGATGCGAATCCGTACCTCGCGTTTGCGGCCACACTCGCCGCGGGCCTCGATGGCATTGAAAAACAAATCGAGCCGCCGGGCATGTTCCTCGGCGACGTGTATGGCGCACTCGATCTGCCGCAAGTCCCGCACTCGCTCGTCGAAGGCATTCGCGAGCTGGAAAACAGCGCGTGGGCGCGCGACGTGTTCGGCAATGACGTGCTCGAACATTATCTGCATTTCTTCCGCACCGAGCAACGCAAGTTCGACGAGGTCGTCACTAGTTGGGAGCGCGCGCGGTATTTCGAGCGCGCGTAAAAAAACTTTGGCAGAATGATTTCCGGGCAAAATCATTCTCTGCCTGGAATTATTCAGTCTTCAAATCATTCTGCCCCAAAATCTTTTAGGATTTCATTCCACCCATGTCCAACACCAAAACCGGAATACTCGAACTTGAGCCGAAGAGCTTCGGCTTCTTGCGTCAAATCTCCAACAATTTCGCGCGCCTGCCCGGCGATGTGTTCATTCCCCCGCCCATGATTTTGCAATATCGTCTCGAGCAAGGCGTCACCGTCGAAGTCACCGCCGAAGAAGGCGCGGGCAAAAACCGCGCGCTCGACGTGATCTCCATCCAAGGCCTGCCGCCGGAGGAATGGATGCAACTGGCGAACTTTGAGGACCTGTCCGCGATCTCGCCGGAGAGTGCGCTCTGGCTGGAAATGGGGCCGCAGCACAACACGCAACGCGTGATCGATTTGTTCGCGCCCATTGGCGAAGGCCAGCGCGCGCTCATTGTCGCGCCGCCGCGCTCCGGCAAAACCATGATGCTGCAAGACATCGCCACGGCCATCGCGAAAAATTATCCCACGCACGACCTCTTCGCGCTCTTGCTCGACGAGCGCCCCGAAGAAGTCACGGAGTTTCGCCGCAGCATGCAAGGCACTGTGCTCTCAAGCAGCTATGATGACAGCGTCGCAAATCATTTGCGCCTCGCCAAGCTCGTGCTCGATTACACCAAACGCCAAGTGGAAGCGGGCGAGAACGTGGTGCTGCTCATCGACTCGCTCACGCGCACGGGCCGCGCGTTCAACCTCGGCCAGCAGGGCAGCGGCCGCATGATGACCGGCGGCCTCGACGCGCGCGCGCTCGAAGTGCCCAAAAAAGTTTTTGGCGCCGCGCGCAAAATTGAAAACGGCGGTTCGCTCACCATCATCGCCACGATTCTGGTGGACACCGGCTCGCGCATGGACGATTTTATTTTCGAAGAGTTCAAAGGCACGGGCAACATGGAACTCGTGCTCGATCGCAGCCTCGCGAATGACCGTCTCTATCCCGCGATCAATATTCGCGACAGCGGCACGCGGCGCGAAGAAAAACTTTTTGGCGAGAAAACCGACGCCTATCAAAAGCTCCGCCGCGGCCTGCAAAATCTTCCACCCAAAGAAGCCATTCAAAAAGTCCTGCAATTGCTCAAGACGTTTCCGAACAATGAAATGCTGCTCAAGAAATTCGGCGCATGAACGATGGCCGAAAAGTATTTCAAAAAAAGCATAGGCATTTTCAGATTTCTTCTTATTTTTCCGCGAAGTGAGCAGCAGCATGCTACAACTATGATGAGGAGCTTGGCCCATTCCTCAACATAATTCGCCGCCGGCCGGATTGAACCAGGACTTGAGTGGTGGGATATGGATGCCTATGACGAATTCCGCGCGTGAATATACCTTGCGACTTTCTGACCGTCAACTCGTGCCGCTCGGCCGAGTGGCGTGGACGGCCTTGTTCGTTTTGCTCACGGTCCTCTCCTTTTATTTCCTCCGCCACTTAATTACTCCCGTTGTCATTTCCGTTTTTCTCGCCTACCTCCTCGAACCGCTGGTTAACGCGCTGGAGAATCGCGGGATCAAAAGACTTTGGGGCACGATCACGGTGTTGTTGGGATTCTGCGCGCTGTTTGGCACCGGCATCGGCCTCTTGCGCGAGCAAATGGCGCACGAGATCGAAATCATTTTGGCCAATGTGCAACTCGATCAACCGGAGTTGCTCGTAGATCAAGCCAAAGAAAAGCTCAAGGCTTCGTTTCCCGAGCAAGGCCGCATCATCGACATGTTCTCGGGCGTGGCGCTGCACTATGTGAAATCAATTTTAGGCGCGGGCGTCACCGGCATGACCGAAGTGCTTTCCGCGTTCGGCGCGACGATCATCATTCCGTTTTTGATCTTTTTCATTCTCAACGACTCGCACGCTTTGCAAAAAGCCGTGGTGCAGCAAATTCCCAATCGCTACTTCGAAATGTCGTTGAGCTTGATTCACAAAGCCAACGAACAACTCGGCCGCTATATCCGCGGGGTGTTGCTCGACGCCGCGATCGTCGGCGCGATGGTGGTCATTGCGCTGCTGCTGCTCGATCTGCGTTATGCGGTGTTCATCGGCATTCTCGCCGGCATGGCGAATTTGATTCCCTATCTCGGGCCGGTGGTGGGCGGCATTCCGGCCATCGTGATTTCGGTGATCGATCAAGGCAATTTTACCGGCGTGCCCTCCATCTTGTTGGCATTCGGCGTGGTGAACAT
>CAYNDW010000249.1:0-8414 GCA_964395375.1 uncultured Cytophagia bacterium | reverse complement strand
CGAGCTTGCGCAGCAAGCCGTCGAGGGCGCCGATCTCATTTGCACGGTCACTTCTTCGCAAGAGCCTGTACTCCAAGGCGAATGGCTCAAACCCGGCGCGCATCTCAACGTTGTCGGCTCCAGCACGCCGCGTGCGCGCGAAGTGGATACGCATGCGGTGCTGCGTTCGCGCTTGTACGTCGATCGCCGCGAGTCGACTTTAAACGAAGCCGGGGATTTTTTAATCCCCAAACAAGAAGGCGCGCTTAATGAGAGTTACATTGTTGGCGAACTGGGCGAAATTCTTTTGGGTGAAATTGCAGGAAGAAGAAGCGCGGAGGAGATTACGCTGTTCAAGTCTCTCGGCTTGGCGATGGAAGACTTGGCCGCGGCGCAGCATGTGTATGATAAAGCGCTCGCGCGGAACGTGGGGACTTGGGTGGAAATGTGAGGGCTTGAATTTCTAAAAAAGTTTCTCTATTCTCGGCTGCAACAAGTCTAAAGCAGATTTTGAAGGAAGCTGGAAACCTTGTTTCGAATAAATCATTTGAGGCAACAATGAACGTCAGCGTCACCCTGCAAGTCTCGCCCTCGGTCTATCGGCTCGCGCAACGCACGGCCCAAGCAACGGCGCGCGCGGTGGAAAAAGTTTTATCCGACGTCATCTCCGCGGCGAGTCCGCTCTCCGAAGATTTGCCGTTCGCATTGCAAACCGAGCTGGAAGCGCTCGCGCAAATGAGCGATGCGGAGTTAGTGCAGATCGCGCGGAAAACTTTTCCTCCGGTGCAACGCCGCAAGTATGATCGCTTGTTGGAAAAAAACAGCGCCGGCGCGCTGACGGAAGAGGAACGCGCTCAACTTAAAGCCCTGCGCTCAGCAAGTGAACGGCTCATGCTGCACAAAGCCCATGCTTATGCTTTGCTGAAATGGCGTGGGCACTCCTTGCCGGCATTGGCAAAGCTCCCTCGCCCGCGATGAAAAAGCCGGAAGCGCTCTCCAAACTTCGGCGGCGTATCGCGGCGCAAGCTGAATATCGCTGCGGCTATTGTTTAACCTCCGAACGACTCTCCGGCATTCCCTTGACTCTCGATCATCTCATCCCTTGGGCTGCCGGCGGTCTCACCGTTGAAAGTAACCTCTGGATGGCATGCCGGCCGTGCAATGAATTTAAAGGCACACAAACCCACGCTGTCGATCCGCTCACTCACCGTGTCGTCCCTCTTTTTAACCCACGAACTCAAACTTGGCGCGAACACTTTGCTTGGAGCGCAGAAGGCACGCATATGATCGGACAAACTCTGATTGGGCGTGCAACCGTCGAAGCCTTGCGTTTGAATCATGATCTCATCGTGTACGCGCGCCGGCGTTGGGTGAAAGTCGGTTGGCATCCGCCGGAACAATAAACGCATTCAAATAAATTTCGCCCAACTTCGCATAGGAAAGGATGGAAGATGAAAAAGCTTTTTTGTGTGAGGGAAGAAACAGAATTGTGAAAACCGAGCGGGGTTACTCAGGATATTGCTTTTCTACGAGATCGAGAAACTTCGAAACAGTGACGATGCGAACGGACTGGTATCGTTTGGCGGGGAAGTGTTTCGTGTTCTTCGTGACGAGAAAGTCGGCAGAGGCGATAACGGCAGTTTCTAAAAACTTATCATCATCCACATCTTTGCACACGTGCAATTGCCCTGGAAATGCGACACGCAACGCCGAGGTTCGTAATTCAATCAATTTCGTGTCAACTACCGCCTTGATCATGCCGACGCCCGTTTTTGTTGACGATACTCTTTGACCAATCGCGTGATCTCTTTATCAGCAACGCTCCCGGACTTTTGCACCTGCTCGCGCATTTCATAGATTAGCCTCGCTACACGCCGGCGGTCTTTGCGCAACGGCTGCAAAAAGAAGAGCAGCAACGCATCCGAGATCGCCGCGCTTTGGTCGCCGTTGTAATCGTGCGACGCGATTTGGGAGAGTTGGGAAGCTAGTTGCTCATCGAGACGAATGACTAATTCGGACATGCTTGGCCTTTCTTGAGATTGGTTTTAAAAACATCCCTTCTGTTTTGGCAAGATAAGTAAATAGCCTTTGGTTTCCAACAGTGCGTTAAAAAAGCTCTGGAGCAACTATGAAAGTTTGGTTTGCAATCATTGCGACGTTTTGGGGAATGATTAGCTACGTCCTCGCCCAACCTCCCTCTCCACGCCTCCTCACCCTCGACGATCTGCAGACGCTCCGCGACCTCGGCGCTCCGCAGATTTCGCCCGAAGGCAATTGGGTCGCATACACGGTGAGCACGGTCGACGTGAAAGCAGACGAGAGCAACAGCGATATTTGGATGGTGAATTGGGAAGGCACACGCGCGGTGCAGCTTACGTTCAGCAAAGAAAGCGAGCACTCGCCGCGTTGGAGTCCGGATGGGCAATGGCTCGCGTTTCTTTCGAGCCGCGAGGTAGAAGAAGAGACCGATCAAATTTGGCTCATGCATCGCGCGGGCGGCGAGGCGGAGAAGATAACGGATCTCAAAGGCGGCGTGAGCGATTTCGTGTGGTCGCCTGATAGCAAGCGGCTCGCGCTCATTGCGAACGATGTTGATCCCGAGGCGGCGGCTTCGAAAGATAAATCCGAAAAGAAAACCGCGAAGCCGATCGTTATCGACCGTTATCAATTCAAAAAAGATGAAGAAGGCTATCTCACCAAACTGCGCGCGCATCTTTATGTGCTCGATCTCGCCGCGCGCAAAGCGGAGTTGCTCACACCCGGCGATTTCGACGAAGCCTTGCCCGCGTGGTCGCCCGATAATTCCACCATCGTGTTCGTAAGCAAACGCGGCGTTGATCCGGACCGTCACGACAATTACGATCTCTATTTGATCGAAGCCAGAGCCGGCGCATCCGCGCGCCAGCTCACTACGTTTGAAGGCCCGGATTGCCATCCCGATTGGAGCAGCCGTCCGGCGTGGAGTCCCGATGGCAAGTTCATCGCCTATTCGCAAGGCGGCTCGCCGAAACTGATTTACTACGCGACCTATCAACTCGCTGTGATTCCCGCGGCTGGCGGCGCGCCGAAATTGTTGCTGCCGAGTTTGGATCGCAACATGACGCAGCCGCAATGGTCCGCGGAGGGCGCGGCGATTTATTTTTTGTTGGAAGAAGATCGCACCACGCTGCTCGCGAAAGTTGCGGCGAACGGCGGCGCTATCGAACGCGTGATGAACGCGCGCGCGGAAGTCAGCGGCTTTGATTTAAGCGCGCAAGGAAAGATGGCGTTGCTTTTGACCGATCCGCAAACGCCGAACAACGTTTTCGCCCTGGAAAACAGCACGCTGCGCGCGCTGGCTCACCACAACGATAACTGGCTCGCGCCGCTCAAACTCGCAACGCTGGAGGAGATTACATTCCAAAGCAAAGACGGCGCGAGCCTCAACGGCTTCGTGGTGAAGCCGCCGGATTATCAGCCCGGCAAAAAGTATCCGGCGATCTTGCGCATTCATGGCGGGCCGGTGTGGCAGTTCATGAACAACTTCATGTTCGATTGGCAACTCTTCGCGGCGCGCGGTTATGTTGTCATCGCCGCCAACCCGCGCGGCAGCTCCGGTCGCGGTGAAAAATTTTCCACGGTGATCTATGCAGACTGGGGCAACAAAGACGCGCAGGATGTTTTGGCCGCAGTGGATCACGTTGTTGCGCAAGGCCTGGCTGAGCCTGCTCGTCTCGGCGTGGGGGGCTGGAGTTACGGCGGGATTCTCACGAACTATGTCATCGCGCAAGATCAACGCTTCAAAGCCGCGATCAGCGGCTCGGGCGCCTCGAACATTCTCGCGGGCTACGGCACGGATCAATACATCCGCGAATATGAAACGGAACTCGGCGCGCCGTGGACGAGCACCGAAACTTGGTTAAAACTTTCGCGCCCGTTTTTGCACGCCGATCGCATCACCACGCCCACGCTCTTTCTTTGCGGCAAGGAAGATTTCAACGTGCCGCTGCTCAACTCCGAGCAAATGTATCAAGCGCTCAAGAGTCTCGGCCGCGATACCCAACTCATCATCTATCCGGATCAATATCACGGCATCACCAAGCCGAGCTACGCGCGCGACCGGCTTGAGCGCTATCTCGCGTGGTATGACAAGTATCTCATGCAGAACAATGCGCCGACTGCGGCAAAGTAGAGAACAAGCGCTTCACTCCAACGCTGTCATCCAGAAGGGATCTTTTTAAGCACTGACAATCATCCCGGCTCGACCATTCTACCCAGCGCTGAAAAGGATTCCTGCTGAATGACATTTTTTAAGTGGAGACAATGAATCAGAAACCAACTCGGAGCACCTCAATGCCCAATTTCAACTTCAACCTCGAAACCAGCAAAACCGTGCCCGGCAAGCACCTCCTCGCCACGCGCGCGTTCAAGTCCGGCGAGTTGATCTATCGCATCGAGAATTATAAAACCACGGAAGACGCCAACTATCAAACCATTCAAACCGGGCCGGAGCAACACATCGAAGAACTCGGCGCGCTCGCGTATCTCAATCACAGTTGCAACCCCGGCGTCATCGTCAACACCACCGAACTCACCGTGCGCGCGTGTCGCGACATTGCCGCGGGCGAAGAGTTAAATTTTTTCTATCCCTCCACCGAATGGAAAATGGACCGGCCCTTCATCTGCCTCTGCGGCGCGCCGCAATGCGTTCGGCTCGTGGCCGGCGCGTTTTACGTTTCGCTCGACGTGCTCGGACGATACTTTATCAACGCGCACATTCGCGCTATGGCGTTCGCATGGTTGGAAACTTCGACCAACGCGCTGTGGAAAGTGCTGCCCGAGGAAACCGGCAGCGGCGCGCGCGATCTGCTTGAAGCGTGTGAAGTGCGTTGATTGCTTTGCTAGCTTATTGCGCCAGCCGGCGGTGGCGCGACGCCTCATCTTTGATCATGAATGCCTGAGCGCCTTAACCGGGCCTCGCGGCAGGAGCAACAAGTAAGAGCAAAAGTAATTTCACTCTTGCCCCATGCTCGCATAAGCGCGCACCGGAAACGTGCCAAAGCCTTTCACTTTTACCGGCACGGCCGAGAAGCGGAAGCCGTGATCGGGCAACTGCTCCAATCCACACAAATGTTCGACGATGGGAATCTCCATTCCGAGCAAAATGCTATGCACCGGTCGATGGCCGTCATCCGTGCAATCGATGTTGAATGAATCGATGCCCACCAATGCCGCGCCGGCATCGGCCAAATACTTGGCCGCGTCTTCCGTGAGATAAGGATGGTTTTCGAAATACTGATCCGTGCGCCAATGTTGATCCCAGCCGGTGTGAACCAACACCGCTTTGCCGCGCACATGCAGAGCACGAAAGGCCTCGGGTTGAATGGCGCGCTGTGAGCGCGTGGTCGCACGCACGACGACGCTTTCCAGTTCGGCCAGCGAAGCAAGCGGCAACTCCGACAAATCTTTGCCGTGCGCATAACGATGAAACGGACTGTCGAGGTAGGTGCCCGTGTTCGCGACCATTTCGATTTTGCCGATGTGAAACTCCGTGCCTTCGGCATAACGCGCGCGCGAAGCTGCGCGGCTGAGATAATCACAAATGATCGGCGCGGGCAAGCCTTTGTACGTGATCATGCCGTGCTCGAGCGTGTGACTGAGGTCGAGGAGTTTTGGTTTGAAGGAAGAAGAGGGCATAATGCGCATCCGAAGAGTTTGAGTTGATCGTGAAAGAATTTGTCATTCCGCAGGAATTTTTTTACGCGCGGGAGATATTGCCGAGCGCTTAAAAAGATTCCTCCCGAATGACAACGTGGAGAGGCGGCGTGTTCAAATCAAAGCTGCAACCTCAACGCGCTTTCTCCAAACACACTGCGCCGACCGTTTGCGCTTGCGTGCGCGCGGGCGCGACCGGTTCTACTTTGCCCGCGGTTTTTGCGCGGTTCGCAATGATCAAAACCACGGCAGCCACAATGATAGCCGCAGCCAGCAGCGCGCGCGAGGTAAGCGCTTCCCCGGCGAACGCCCAGCCCAAAACCAGCGCGATGATGGGATTCACATACGCATACGTCGAAACGCGCGCGGGTGTGGTCACGCGCAAGAGCCACACATAAGCGGTGAATGCGATGAGCGCGCCGAAGATCGAGAGATAAAGCAGCGCCAGCCACGAGTGCAATGAAACCTCGGCGAGCTCAAAGCCTCGCGTTTCGCCCGCGAGCAATCCGGCAAGCAAGAGCAAGCCGCCGCCGCAGAGCATTTGCAGGGCGGTTGACATGAAAGGCGATTTTGGCAAATCAACTTTGCGCGAGTGCAACGAGCCGGCAGCCCAACCCATCGTTGCGAAAAAAAGCGCGGCCAGCCCGAGCGGATTGAAACTCTCGCCGCTCACATTGCCCGGTCCGATCAAAACCATCATGCCGGTTAAGCCCAAGCCAATTCCAATCATGGTTGCCGAGCTTGGCCGCTTCGCGCCATACAAGCCCCAATCGAAGACCACCATCCACACCGTCACGGTTGCGACCACCAACGCCGCAATGCCCGAAGGCACGGTTAATTCCGACCAGGTGACGCCGCCGTTGCCAATCAACAGCAACAACGCACCGATGATCGTTGCCGAGCGCCATTGCGTGAGCGTGGGCTTCGGCGCGCCCGTGAGCCGCGTCCACGCGTATAAGACGGCGCCGGCAAACACGAAGCGCATGCCCGCCATTAAAAACGGCGGAATGGTTGCAATCGCGATGCGAATGGCGAGATAGGTCGAGCCCCAAATCAAATACACGGCGGCGAAGGCGGCGAGGATGAGAGCGGGCGAAGCCTTGTGCTCGGAAAAAGTTTTACTCACGTGATGCTCCTTTACCAAGTTTTTTTCAATATAGAAAAAAAATCCCGCCCAGAACAGATTCAGTTGCTTGAAATTGTGACCAGAACAGTTTATTTTTGAAAAAATTGTATCCCACTCCTGTGCCGCACCGGCAGGTTCGGCAAAAGGAAAAGTTGACTGGTTAAAAAAGCATGAATGATCTCACCGTTGCAAACAAGTCGCGTTTGTATGAACGTGTCGCCGGACGCATCACCACGATGATCGAAAAGGGCACGCTGCGCCCGGGCGAGCGCGTGCCTTCCGTGCGCCGCTTGAATGAACAACTCGGCGTGAGCATGTCTACCGTATTGCAAGCTTACGCGTTATTGGAAGATCGCGGCGTGCTCGAAGCCAAGCCGCAATCGGGCTATTACGTGCGCTTGCGCCAGCGCGAATTGCCGCCGGAGCCGCGGACTTCCAAACCGCCGCGCTCCGCTTCGAAAGTGGACATCAGCTTGCTCGCCGCGGAAGTGCATGAGGCCGCAATGGATCCGAACAACGTGCCGCTCGGTTCGGCCAGCGGCAGCCCGGATTTGTTGCCGGGCGCGAAACTAAATCGCTTGCTCGCAGCAATTGCGCGGCGCTCCGTTACAGCCACGAATCGTTATGACGCGCCGCAAGGCCATCACGAATTGCTGCATCAAATCGCGCGGCGCTCGCTGGATTGGGGCTGTCAATTAACCAGCGCCGACCTCGTCATCACGTTTGGCGCAACCGAGGCGCTCAATCTGTGCTTGCGCGCGGTGACCAAGCCCGGCGATACGATTGCCGTGGAGTCGCCGACGTATTTCGGCTTTCTGCAAATTTTGGAAAGCTTGAATCTCAAAGCGCTCGAAATTCCCACGCACCCGCGCGAGGGCATGAGCTTGGAGAGTTTGGAAAGCGCATTGAAGCGGGAAAAAATCGCGGCGTGTTTCATTATGGGAAATTTTCACAACCCGCTCGGCGGCTGCATGCCTGAGGCGAACAAGAAAGCGTTGGTGGAGATGTTGTATCGTCGCGGCATTCCTTTGCTCGAAGACGACGTGTATGGCGATCTCTTTTACGGTCAAACTCGCCCCAAGCCTTGCAAAGCTTTTGATAAACACGGCATGGTGCTCACGTGCTCTTCATTTTCCAAAACGCTGTCGCCCGGCTACCGTGTGGGCTGGGCCGCGCCGGGAAAATTTTACGCGCACGTGCGGCGTTTGAAATTGACCAACACGATCTCAACTGCAACGCTGCCGCAAATGACGATTGCCGAAATGCTGCACAACGGCGGCTACGATCGTTTCATGCGGCACTTGCGCAAAGTGTATGAGTTGCAAGTGCAGTGCATGTCGCAAGCGCTCTGCAAATACTTTCCCGAGGGCACGAAGATGACGCGGCCCATGGGCGGGCACGTGCTGTGGGTCGAGCTTCCCCCGGCCCTCGACTCGCTGGAGCTGTATCATCGGGCCGTTGAAAAAAATATCAGCATCGTGCCGGGCCCGCTGTTTTCTCCCAAACGCGACTATCGCAATTTCATTCGTTTGAATTGCGGCTATCCGTGGACCGAGCGCATCGAGCGCGCGATGATTACGCTCGGACAGATCGCGGCGAAAATGCTATAGCGAAG
>CAYNDW010000248.1:0-8455 GCA_964395375.1 uncultured Cytophagia bacterium | reverse complement strand
TCGTGCGAATGTCGCGCAGCAGTTCGGGAACATTCGACTCCAAATACGCGAGATATTCGGCTTCGAAACGCTTGACGTGCTCAACCGGAACACTATCCAGATAACCGTTGACGCCGGCGAAAATCATGACGACTTGTTTTTCAACCGGCAGCGGCTGAAATTGATCTTGCTTCAGCAACTCCACCATGCGTTCGCCGCGCGTGAGCTGTTGTTGCGTGGCCTTATCAAGATCGGAACCGAACTTGGCAAACGCCGCTAGTTCGCGATATTGCGCGAGATCGAGACGCAAACGACCCGCGACTTGCTTCATGGCTTTGATTTGCGCGCTGCCGCCGACGCGGCTCACGGAGATACCGACGTTGATGGCGGGGCGAACACCGGCATAGAACAAATCCGTTTCGAGGAAGATCTGGCCGTCGGTGATAGAAATGACGTTCGTCGGAATGTACGCCGAAACGTCGCCGGCTTGCGTTTCGATAATCGGCAACGCGGTAAGCGAACCGCCGCCTTTGTTCACGCCGAATTTTTCCAGCGCGCTCATATCTTCGGTCAGTTTCGAAGCGCGTTCCAACAAACGCGAATGCAAATAGAACACGTCGCCGGGATAAGCTTCGCGGCCCGGCGGGCGGCGCAACAAGAGCGAGACTTGCCGATAAGCCCACGCGTGTTTGGAAAGATCGTCATAAACAATCAAAGCGTGCTCGCCTTGATCGCGAAAATATTCGCCCATAGCTACGCCGGCATACGGCGCGATGTATTGCATCGGCGCCGGGTCGCTCGCGTTCGCGGCCACGACAATGGTAAAATCCATCGCGCCCGCGTCTTCGAGCGTCTTGACCACTCTCGCAACCGATGAGCCTTTCTGGCCGATGGCGACGTAGATACATTTTACATCGCCGCCTTTTTGGTTGATAATCGTGTCAATCGCCACCGCGCTTTTGCCGGTGCCGCGATCGCCGATGATCAACTCGCGCTGGCCGCGGCCAATCGGGATCATACCGTCGATGGCTTTGATTCCAGTTTGCAGCGGCTCTTTCACCGGCTGGCGCTGCACCACACCGAGCGCTTTTCGCTCAAGCAAACCACGTTTGTGGGTGTTGATGGGGCCTTTGCCGTCAATGGGATTGCCGAGCGGATCAACGACGCGGCCGAGCAATTCGGGACCGACGGGCACGTCCATCACTCGGCCCGTGCGCTTCACCGTATCGCCTTCTTTGATTTCGGTTTCGCGTCCGAAAATGATAACGCCGACATTGTCCGTTTCGAGGTTGAGGGCCATGCCCATCACGCCCTTGGGAAACTCGACCAGCTCGCCGGCTTGCACATTTTGCAAGCCATACACACGCGCGATACCGTCCCCCACTTGGAGAACTTCACCGACCTCGGAAATGTCGATTTGTTTTTCAAAGCCCTCGATTTGCTTTTTCAAAATCGAGGTAATTTCATCTGGGCGAATATCCATGCGATCGCAGGCTCCTAAATAATGCTAACGGATTTTCATGGAGTAAATCGTGGGATCGTTCACGCTGTAAAACTGAAGCGAAGTATGGAGCGCACGCGCGACCTTTCCCATGCGGGTATTTTTGGTTTTAAACTGCTCCAGTTTGAAAACGCTTCTTAAAAGATCGGAAAGCTTGTCAACTTGGTTAAGACTTAAAGCAAAACAAACGATACAGTAGCGTTTGTCCACGGAGATTTTCCGCCAAAAGTCCGTCCAGTTTATCGTGATGAAAGTAGGCTGCTTCAACTTAAAAAGAAGCGTTGCAACAGCGTCGTCTTTGATGAGTGTCTTGGGCCGCAGCGTCTTAAGATGGATGATTTGCCCGGGATACCAACGCGAGAGCGCATCTTCCAAGCGTGCATCGTTGAGATGCTCGTCCAAAACGATCATGCGGCTTTTGCAAACTCTTTATCCAGTCGATCCAAAGCCTTCGACGCCAATTGAACGGCTTCTTGGATTGCAGCTACCGGCACGTTGTAACCTTTGGCCACAGTGGCAATACTACGACCGGCCGAGAGCAATCCCAGAGCATGCCGAACATCGATGCGCGTGTATTTAAAAGTCGGGCGACCGCCGCAAATTCCAGGGGCGCGCACGATATACCGACCGAGCGGGTAGTATTCGTATGGCTCGTCGCCAACGATTTCGCGCATGATTTTTTTTTGCGAGGTAGACGTCATGACATTTCAACGCGTAAGAATAATCTATCCCTAAGCAATAGTCCGATTAATTCCTTCGGCTCGCAACCACCTCGCGCAAACGCTCCAACTGCCGGCGCACCGAGCCGTCGAGAATCTTGCCCTTGATGTCCAACACAATGCCGCCGAGAATTTCCGGATCAACACGATTTTCAAGCTCAAGCGAAAGCTTCATTACTTGTGCGAGGTCCGATTGCAGCGCTTCTAACTCCCGTTTCTCCATCGGCATTGCCGTGATGGCCAATGCGCGTACCTTGCGATGATGACGATCATACAAATCATCGAACGCTTCCCGGACTTCGTCATAAAGCGGCGTTCGCCCTTTGTCGATCACAAGCAAAAGGAAGTTAAAAAATATTCCGGAGAAGCGGTCGGAGAAAACGCGCTCCAGCAATTGCCTTTTTTCCACCCGGCTTCTTTCCGGCGAGCGTAAAAAATACGCCAGTTCGGGCCGGTCTTCCAAGCGCGCCACGAAGTCATGCAATTCACCGCGCACTTTATCGAGCACTTTGCGCTCAAGCGCAACGGCGAACAGAGCCTTGGCGTAACGCTGTGCGAGAATGCCTTCTTTCATGCGAGGCCTTAGTTCGGTTCGCTAATGAGCGGGCGCATATCCAGCAGCGCCTGCTTGATCAAATCTTGATGATCTTTCGCGCTGAGGGATTTACTGATAATCTTCGTGGCGATGTTGATGGAAAGCTCGCCCGCGGTGCGCTTGATTTCTTCGAGCGCTTTTTCGCGCTCGAGGTTGATCTCGCGCTTGGCGCGCGCCATCAGCGTTTCGGTTTCTTTTTGCGCCTTATCCACGAGCTCTTGGCGCACCGTTTCCGCGATCTTGCGGCCTTTCGCAATAAGCTCTTGCGATTCTTGTCGCGCCGCGGCCATCATTTTTTCGTATTCTTCTTTGGCGCGCTCAGCTTCTTTCCGCGCGTGCTCGGCGTGCTGCAAGGAATCTCGAATCGTGCGCGTGCGCTCGTCGAGGCCGGCCAGAATCGGTTTCCACGCCAGCTTGTACAGAATTGCCAGCAGCAAGAGAAAGATAATGACGGTCCAAATACCGAGACCGGTATGAATTTCTAACATGAGGACTCGCTGTAATTGCGAAAAGTCAAAGACGCAGCGTGACGCAACGAGGCGCAGCGTCACGCATTGATTATTTCAGCGCCAACAACACACAAATAACTTCGCCGAACAACGCGACGCCTTCGATCAAAGCCGCGGCAATGATCATGGAACCGCGCACGTCTGCGGCCGCTTCCGGTTGACGGCCGATGGCGTCCATGGCTGCGCTTGCAATTTTACCGATGCCAAAACCGGCGCTCAAAGCAACGATGCCGGCGCCAAAACCTGCCGCGAGGTGTGCAAAACTGAATTCACCCATTGAGGTTTCCTCCTTAGATGAGATGTGAAAGTTAAAATGCTCGGTGCGTTAATTTCGTTTTATAAAAACATTTGGTGAAACTCGAAAACGTTCTTCGCCATTGCGCAGAAGCCTCATGCGCTGCTATCGTCTTTTTTGTTGATAAAAGAAAAGCCGCATCAATGAGAGGGCGAATGCGCCTCCTCGTGTTCATGCTCGGAGTGCGCGGAGATGCCGATGAAGACCGCGGACAGCAAAGTGAAAATATAAGCTTGCAAGAAGGCCACTAAAATTTCCAGCAGATTGACAAAGAGGCTGAAAGCGACCGACACCGGCGCGATACTGAAACCCGCCACCGGATTTGCGCCGCCCTTGCCAAATACGAAAATCAAACAAATGAGCGAGGTGATGACGACATGACCGGCGGTCATGTTCGCATAAAGACGAATGCAGAGCGCGAACGGCTTCGTGAACAGGCCGAGAAACTCCACCGGCACCATGATAATCCACATCGCCGGATGCACGCCGCCGGTGAGATGTTTGAGCCAACCGCCAACGCCATTTGCTTTGATGGCGGCGGCTTGGATCAAAATAAAAGTCATCGTCGCGAGCGCGGCGGTGACGCTAATATTCGCGGTGGCCGTGGCCGCGAAAGGAACGAGACCGATTAAGTTACAGGTGAGAATAAAGAAAAAGGCCGTGCAGAGATATGGCATGAAAGCCCCGGCCATTTTTTCGCCGAGGTTCGGAATGGCAATTTGATCGCGAATAAATTCCACCACGGCCTCGATGGCCGCGCTCCAGCCCGTGGGAATTTCGCCGGGCTTGCGTCGCGCCGCGGCGCGCATGGCGATGATCAGAAACACGGAAACGATCATCATCATGAGGATATGTTTGGTAATGGAGAAATCGATGCCGAAAAGCTCGATATGAGGCAGGTGAACTTCGCCCACGAAGGGAACCGTCAGCGTATTGCTATCGCTGATATGGTGGATGATAACAGCGCCAATATTTTCTTCGCCCCCTTTGGCGCCGTGGCCGGCTTCATGTTGGGGCTCGTCGAAAAACCTCAAAAGTGCGGACGATAAGTTGAGCAACAAGCTATTAAGCCCTTCTCGCGGTGCGCGTTCGTTTTAATAGGCGTTGGAGAAATATCGTTTCAATCACTTGCAGGACAAAGTATGCCGCCAATAACCCGACGACGAAGGCAGTGCCATCCAGCGTCGTATACTTCCAAACCCAGATAACGGCAGCGCCGGAAATGAGCAAGCGCAACAGCATGCCGCCAAACAACACCCCTTGAAATTTTAGATGCGATTTGTTTGCAACCCAAGACAAGGAGAGGAAACTCAATAGAGCCAAGACCGCGCTAAAAAGTGCGCCATACAAAACACTGGAAAGCGCTAATGTCTTCAACACCTCAACTCCGTCTCAACCAAGCCAATGCGCACAAGTTATTTTTGTTGCTTGCGCCGCGCTTCGGACTCTGTCAGTCGCATGACGGTACGATAAAGATTGATAAACCCGGCCGTACCACCGAGCATAATACCTAAGATCAGCAACAGCGGCTGCGTGTGCAGTTTGCCATCCAGCCAATATCCAAACCACCCGCCAAGCGCTGCGGCCAACGCGAATCGTAAACCCAAATCCATATAGGGAGCGGCATTGCGCAGCGCGGCAACATGGCCCTTAGCTTGTTCCTTGCCCATAAAGAGCGTCACCGATTGACAACCGCTTCACGTTGCGGAGAGCGCTGCTCGGCATTAGACGGCTGGCGTCCGTCCGCAGCTTCCGGCAGCGCTAAAATTTTGCCGCCTTCCGTCATCGAACACGTGCCATCGAACACCGCGCCGTCATCAATTACCAGCTTCGAGGTTTTCAATTCCCCTTGAAAAACCGAGCGGGCTTCGAGCACGACTTTGCCGCTGGCAAAAATTTTACCTTTGACCCGGCCGCCGATGATGATATTCTTCACCCGAAGTTCGCCTTCAATATCCCCCTCTTTGCCGACGACGATCGAATCGCTCGCCATAATTTGGCCCTTGACGCGACCATCGACGCGCATGCTATTTTGAACTTTGATATTGCCCTCGATGGCCGAGCCTTTGCCGATGATCGTATTGAGATCACCGCTCTTTTCAAAATCGTCCATTTCTTTTTTGCCCAGCATCGTCACCTCAAAACCGTGTTGTCATTAAGATTTGTGCTCTGTCCTTGCGCGCTGCCCCGCAGGGCCAGCACAATTTGCAGAGGGTTCATGGCTTTGCCGTCTTTCCAAATTTCAAAGTGCAAATGCGGCCCAGAACTGCGGCCGGAATTGCCGACGAGCGCCAGCACCGCGCCGCGCTTGATGTGTTCGCGCTCACGCACTAAAACACGTTCATTATGTCCATAAATCGAAAAGACATCATTGCCATGATGCAGAATCACGAGATTGCCGAACTCTTGATGCCAGCCGGCATAAACCACCCGGCCTTCGCCTGCGGCCAAAACCGCCACACCTTGCTTGGCCGCGATGTCAATCCCTTCGTGTGAATTTGAAGAGCCGAAAGGATCACGCTCAAACTCACGCGAAAGATAACCTTCAACCGGCAGGAGCGAGGGCCAGGAAGGAGAAACTTTGGCGTCTTCACTTTTGCGGGCGCGCAGAAAGTTTCCCTTCACCACGGGCGCGTTGTGCGTCTCCGTTTTCGGCGAAGTGGTGCGTGCAACTCCGGCCTGCTCTTCCAGCTTATTTTCGGCGACGGTATCATCGGTGTTCGCCGCAAGATCGACATTATTACGATGGCCATTCCGACTTTCGACCCCGAGAAGATTCATGATTTTGCTTTGATCTTTATTCATGTCTTCAAGTTGGGCGGCCAACCGATACACGCGCTTATTGTCCTCAAGCAGTCGCGTATTCGAACGCTCCAACTCGACATTTTCGCGATAGGTCGAATAAAGCTTGGCATAGCCGATCGCCCCGCCCACCAAATGCAAAACCACGACTGCGCCGACGATAAGCAAAACCCGCGCAATGGACCAATTCAATCGAAAACTATACGGTTCCGCATTATCATCGGGAATAAGTAAAACCGATATTCTACGTTGACGCTTTTTTGCCATAAACTTAAACCTCCTAACCCTTGGCTCGCGAAGAAAACATTTTCACTTTCTCCCAACGAGCTTGCAACCGCGCTCTCACAGGTTAGGTTCATTGTTGGTAAAGCAAATCAAAGAACTCGTCTCTCGAAAACTTGCTTCACGCACGTAAAAGAAGGCCGCATTATAGAGATTCGAACCTAAAAAGTCAACAGCTTTCTCGGCGTTAATTGCGTTGCATCAACTCCAAGAGCCGCTCTAAATCGATGGCGGAATAAAATTCCACTTCGATCACGCCGCCCTCGCCTTTTTTTTGAATGCGCACCTGCGTTCCAAAGATGCGGCGCAACGTATCTTCCACTTCGCGCACGTCGCTTGGCGTTTCCAGGGAAGTTTTCGGCTTTTTCTTATTCTTTCTTTCGCCCCCGGCGGCCTGCGCCATCTTCTCAACTTGCCGGACCGTCAATTGCTCTTTGAGAATTTTTTCCCAAGCTTCCAGTTGCGCTGCTGCGCCGGGAATACCTAACAACGCGCGCGCATGTCCGGCCGCCAACTCGCCTTTGCGCAAGCTGTCCTTGATCGGATCCGCCAGTTTAAGCAGGCGCAAAGAATTGGCAATCGTCACGCGGTCTTTGCCCACGCGCCGCGCAACTTCTTCCTGCGTAAGCTCGCATTCTGCAATCAATTGATAATAACCCTGCGCCTCTTCGATCGGATTGAGATCTTCACGCTGAACGTTTTCAATCAACGCCAACTCAAGCATTCGCGTATCGTCGGCGACCTCTAGAATATAAGCGGGTATGGAGCTGTACCCCAATTCTCTTACGGCGCGTAAACGCCGCTCCCCAGCTATCAATTGGAAACCGTCGCCGACCGGACGCACCGTTATGGGCGTGATCAGGCCGTTGGCTGAGATGGATTGTTTAAGCTCGGCGAGACTGGCAGCATCAAAATCAACTCGAGGCTGGAAGGGATTAGCGGAAATGCGCGAGACTTCGAGGTTGCGAATCGCTTCGGCTGTGGAATTGTCTTCAGATTGTGGGACGTCAGGGATGAGTGCTTGCAGCCCTCTTCCCAACCGCTTCGTGACCATTCTTCAAAATCTCGGAGGCTAGAT
The DNA here is from genome assembly GCA_964395375.1 of uncultured Cytophagia bacterium. Taxonomy (GTDB): domain Bacteria; phylum Zhuqueibacterota; class Zhuqueibacteria; order Zhuqueibacterales; family Zhuqueibacteraceae; genus JABWAN01. The sequence continues at coordinate 695 of CAYNDW010000248.1, read as the reverse complement.
TCATGTAATTTTCTGCGCCGCTGCACACCGCATCATAGAGAATGATGGGCTTGCCATAGCTCGGAGCTTCACTCAAGCGCACGTTGCGCAAGATTGCGGTGTTATAAACTTTCTCGCCAAAATATTTGCGCACGTCGTCGGCCACTTGCCGGCTCAAATTCAAACGCCCGTCATACATCGTCAACACCACGCCTTCAATTTCAAGCCGCGTGTTGAGATGTTTCTGCACCAATCGAATCGTATTCAACAATTGGCTCAAGCCTTCGAGTGCGTAGTATTCGCATTGAATCGGAATCAGCACGGAGTCGGCCGCGGTGAGCGCATTCAGTGTGAGCAAGCCGAGCGAGGGCGGGCAGTCGATGAAGATATATTTGTATTGTTTGCGCAACTTGGAGAACGCGCGCTGCAAAATCTTTTCACGCGAAATCACGCTGGCCATTTCCAGCTCCGCGCCGACCAAACGCACATGCGAAGGCACCAAGTCCAAGCAGTTCAAATCGGTCTGCACGACGGCATCGTTGATGTCCACGTCGTCGATCAGGACTTCGTAGATGCTTTTCCGAACCTTCTTCGGGTCGAGGCCCAATCCGCTCGAGGAGTTGGCTTGCGGATCCATGTCCACCAACAACACGGGATTCTCCGCTACCGCAATACACGCCGCGACATTCACCGCCGTTGTGGTTTTGCCGACGCCG
>CAYNDW010000247.1:0-8461 GCA_964395375.1 uncultured Cytophagia bacterium | reverse complement strand
GCGGGCATTCGCTTTCAACATTTTTCCGGCAAACGCTCGATTCAATTGCCGGAAGACATGGGCTCCGGCGCAGCTTGGGGCGATTACGACAACGACGGCTGGCTCGATCTTTTCATCGCCAATGAAGCCGGACCATTGACTCTTTCCGATGATGAAACCAAAGCTTCGCCGGCGCATTGCGCGCTTTATCACAACAACAAAGACGGCACGTTCACGGAAGTGAGCAGCCAAGCGGGCGTGGATTTGCGCGCGTGCGCAATGGCCGCGGCGTGGGGCGATTACAACAATGATGGCTGGGCCGATCTCTTCGTTTCAACCTTTGGCGAAAATATTTTCTATCACAACAACGGCGACGGCACTTTCACCAATCGCACGAAGCCAACCGGACTCGGCAACGAGAAAAGCTTTTGGACGAGCGCGGCGTGGGCCGATTTCAATCGCGACGGCGATCTCGATCTCTACGTGTGCGGCTACGTGAAATATTTTTTCATCGACCCCAAACAAGTTTCGCGGCAGTACGACCTCGAAGTGCCGGCGAGCATCAATCCTTCCGCGTTCGAGCCGGAGCGCAATCTGCTCTATCGCAACAACGGCAACGGAACGTTCCGCGAGATCGCGCAACAAGCCGGAGTCGAAGGAACGAGCGGTCGCAGTCTCTCTGCCGCGTGGTGCGATTTCGATGAAGACGGCTGGCCGGATTTGTACATCGCGAACGATGTTTCGGACAATGTCTTCTATCGCAACTTGGGCAACGGCAAGTTTGAAGACCTCAGCCACGCTTCATGGGTCGCGGATTATCGCGGGGCTATGGGCATTGGCGTCGGCGATTGGGACAACGATGAGGACATGGATATGTTCATCACGCATTGGATCGCGCAAGAGAACGCGCTTTATAGCAATCAGCTTCGTCAATTCTCTGCAAAGGAGAAGGCGTCGAGCAAATCGCAAACGCTCGGGCTGCGCTTCATGGATGAGGCCGATCGTTTTGGCTTGGGGCAGATCGCGCTTGATTACGTCGGCTGGGGCACTTCGTTCTTTGATTATGATCACGACGGCAAGCTCGATCTCTTCGTGGTGAATGGCAGCACGTTTCAGGTGCGCGAACAGCCCTGGCTGTTGATTCCGATGGACAACAAATTGTTTTGGAATCGCGGCTCGCAGGAAGGCTTCTTCGATGTCTCGCTCGTGAGCGGCGAAATTTTTCTTCGCAAGGAAGTGGGCCGAGGCGCAGCATTCGGCGATTACGACAACGACGGCGACGTGGATGTTTTTGTCGTGAACAATGCTGCGCCCGCGTTGCTCTTGCGCAATGAAGGCGGCAATCAAAAGCCGTGGCTCAAAGTTCATTTGGAGGGAAGGAAGAGCAATCGCCAAGCGATCGGGGCGAAGCTGCGTTTGGTTGCGGAGGGCGCAGCGCAAATTCGCCAAGTCGGCGCGCAAGCTTCGTACTGCTCGCAAAACAGTTTGATCGAGCACTTCGGCCTCGGCGCGAGCACGAAAGTCGATACGCTCGCAATCGTTTGGCCGAGTGGATTGAAACAGGTGTTGCTGAATCTTGCGGCGAATCAAACCGTGCACGTGATCGAGGGAAAAGATGCGCCATGAAATGTCATTCAGAAGGAATCTTTTTCAGCGCTGGAGAGCAACGCCAGTTCGTAAAAAAATTCCTCCTGAATGACACGAACTAGGGGCGATCACCGAATTTGAAAATCAAAACTTTGTAGAGCGCTTATTCAGATATGAAAAAAACTCACATCATCTCTCTTCTCTCACTCCTTGCTCTCTTCGCAGTTATTACCATCATCAAAATGCGCTCGACCGGCGAGGATTCCTCTCTCAATGCCTCCGGCAAGACCTCCGCGGAGAAGGAGCGCATCGTGAAATTTTGGGAGATTTATCGCGAGGCGACGGCGCTGCGTATTGATGGCAAAGTCGAAGAAGCGGCCGCGGCCTATCGCCAGGCGCTTGGCCTCGATGACAAACACGAAGACGCGCTGTATTATCTCGGGAGCCTCTGTTTGGAGCTCGGCGAGTTTGAAACTGCCGAGAAAAATTGGAAGCGCCTCATCGAAGTCAATCCCCACAGCGCGCGGGCGCATGCGCGATTGGGCGATCTGTATATTTGTTTGGAAAAAGAAGAGTACTTCAATCTCGCCGCGGCGGAAGCGGAGTTCAAGCGCGCACAAGAGATCAATAAAGAAGAAAGCGGTTTGCCGTTGCGCCTCGGCGAAGTCGCGCTCATGGCCGGCGATCTCGCGGAGGCGAAGTACTATTTTGATACCGTGCTCGGCATCCATCCTAAAAGCGCGGAGGCGCATTTTCTCACAGGCTATCTCGCGTGGCAACAAGGCGAGAGTCGCGGAGCTTCGTTGTTGTTTGCGAAAGCCGTAGAGCATGCGCGCGTCGCGCCCAAGCCGGCGCATGGCGTGATGGGAGAGGGCGACACCCAAACCGGCCGCGTGTTGCGCGCGGTGAATGCGTTGCGCTGTCAAAATCCGTTTCAAATTTTTTTCGCCGGCCTGGCGGAATTGCAGGAGGCGCAGTTCACGCCAGAGATGCAAGCGCGCTATGCGAACCTGCGCGAAGCGCTCGCGCAAATTCAGGTGAGGATAAAGGCATAAGCGGGAGGCACCGGAACCGAAAAGCTATTTGTAAACGGATTGCGCGAATATAACGGATAAAGCATGAAGGCAGTATCCGACTTCTTCGTGCAATCCGCTACAGAAAAATTTTGCTGCCTATTGCAACGGCTGCAATCATATTAGCGAAGAAAGAGAGTATGAACTTGCTAAAAGGAATCGGCTGGCGTTGTCACTTGGCGGCGCTCGTGCTTGCTGCGAGCGTACATGGGCAGGCGCATTTTTCTGCGCAAGAAAGATTGCAAGGCTATACGCTTGCGGGAGACACCGCGGTTTTCATTTTTGATGAAGCGCTTTATCGCGAGCAACCCCAGCGCGTTCTAGTAGAGGGCGAAATGCGCGGATGGGATCATAACCTGGAAGATCGAGAATGGAGGATGGAGCGCACGCCGAGCGATTCCAAACTGTGGGTTCTAACGCGCGCGAATCCAGAGTTCGCTCAAATCAAACCGGGCAGCCAGTTCAAATTTCGCATCGATGACGGTAAGTGGCTCAACGCGCCTGCCGACGCGCCGAATCAAAAAGGAGGAAACTTGGTGTTTGCGCATGAGGTCGTTCCTACGCAAGTGCGTGCGGAGTTGGTGAGCGAGCGCCACGTGCGCGTGCTCATGTCCGGCGAGAATGTTAAGCTCTCGCTCAAGGCGAATGATTATCGTTTGACGCTGGCAGATGGGAAGGTGCTTGCCATTGCCGCGGTGCTACGCATTTCGCCAAAAGAATTACATCTTCGCCCTGCTCTGCCGCTCGATCTCAAGCGCGTGCATTATGTCGAAGTGCTTTATCTCAAACAAAAAGTTGTGGCTTCGTTTGACGGCTATTTTCGGCATTTGTATTCGGAAAAAGAGTTGGGCGCGAACTATGACGCGAAGCAGAATCATACTATGTTTCGCGTGTTCGCGCCGCGCGCGACGAGCGTGAAGCTTTTTCTTTATCAAGCCGCGGAAGGCAATGCCTTGCAAACTCTCGCAATGAAACAAGACGAAGACGGCGTGTGGGAGCTTGCCGTGCCGGGCAAGCTCGAGGGCAAGTATTATGATTTCACCGTGCACGGCGCGAACGATCCGGGAAATTATTTTTATGAGCAGCGGCCCGTGCACGTGAATGATCCGTATGCGCGCGTGAATGTCGATGCGCAAGGCCGCAGCCGCGTATGGCCTCGCGTGAAGCCGCCGCAGCCTTTGCCCAAAGGCCGTCCGCAGATGAAAGATTTGATCGCGTACGAAGTTCATGTGCAAGATTTCACCACCGCGCTCGAGGGGTTAGATGAAAAAAAGAAAGGCACGTTCGCGGGAATGGTCGAGCCGGGCTTGCGCAATGCGAAGGGCGAGAAGATCGGCTTTGATCATCTCGTCGATCTCGGCATCAATGCCGTGCATCTATTGCCCGTGCAAGAGTTCATGCATTATCCCGAGGAGGAATGGCAGGAGGCGTTTCTCAACGATCCGTATATGATCGAGCGCGGCATCAATAAACAAAACTATCAATGGGGCTATCGCATCTCGAACTTCTTCGCGCTCGAGAATCGCTATCGCCTCAAAGGCACGGAGCACGGCGCGCAGAACGAGCAGTTCCGCGATATGGTCGCGGCTTTTCATCAGAAAAACATTGCGGTGCTGCTCGATTTTGTATTCAATCATACCGCGGAAAACATCGACGGCCGCGATTTCGTGTTCAACTTCAAAGCGTTCGATGCGCAATACTATTATCGCACCGACGGCAATCTTAAACTCCTCGGCGTGTTCGGCAATGAAACCAAATCCGAAGAGCGGTTGCTGACGCAGCGCTGGATTATTGATCAGTGCAAATTTTTTGTGGAAGAATACGGCGTGGACGGCTTTCGCATCGATCTCGCGGGCTTGACGGATAAACAAACTTTACTTGCGTTGCGCGCAGCGCTCGGCCCGGATATTATTCTCTACGGCGAGCCGTGGATCGATTCGAGCGATCCCCATTTTCAAAACAATCCGGATTGGGATTGGTACAAAGCTGATGCGCCGATCACGTATTTCGACGATGATTTTCGCAACGCCGTGCACGGCCCGCCGAGCGCGCCCAAAGACAAGTTGAAAGATCGCGGCTATGCCGGCGGCAATCGCGAGCGCGAGAATGCGAAGCGCGCCATTGCCGCGAACTTTCCGACGGAGCACACTCCGGTGAGCGGCATCAACTACATGGACATTCACGATGATTGGGCCATGGCCGATCGTTATGCGCAGGAAGATTGGGACGGCCGCAAAGGCGTGGACGAAGGGCCGTTCAAAATCGCCTCAGCGATGCTCTTCACTGCGCTCGGGCCGATTGTGTTACACGGCGGCACGGAGATGATGCGCAGCAAAGCTTCCGCGCCGCTCGAAGAAGTCGTGAAGCACACGCGCTCCGGTCCGATCTATTTGCACGGCAAACGCGACACGTACAATCTCGCGAAAGCGAACGAGTTTGAATGGGCCAACAAAGGCAAGCGCCGTAGCACAGAGGCGAGCGCGAATGACTACGATAACATGTACCAATATTGGCGCGGGTTGATTGCGTTGCGCAACAGCGAAGCCGGCGCAGTGTGCCGTCTCGCAGAGAAGCCGGCGGCGGATTACCTCAAATGGTTCGAGCCGGAGAATGTGAGTTTGCTCGGCTATATGATCGGCGAGCGGCTGCTCGTGTTGGTAAATACCGATACGCGCGCCGGTATGTTTGAGCACATTGCCTTGCCGGCAAATTCAAGCTGGAAACTCATAGCCAACGAGGAACGCGTCGAGCCGGAAAAAGGCCTCGCGGGGAAAAAAGATAGCCGTCTACGCGCTGAAGCCATTTTGCAACCGGAGGTGCCGGCGCAAAGCGTCAAAATTTGGATAAGGGAACATTGAGTGAAAACTACGATGCCGCAAAACCCGATAGTGAAACGTTATGCCGTGGTGATTCTCGCGTGTTTGACGATTGGATTAGCGCCCTATGTGCCGGAGCCGCACATTTGGGGCAAGCTGCGTTGGATTATAGGAGGCGCGGAGGGAATGCAAAGCGTTGATTGGTGGGACACCGTGCAACACGGTTTGCCGTGGATGATTCTGCTTTGGTTTGTGCTGGCGGATTTGACCAAGCGGGTGTTCCTCACAAAAAAATAGGCTATCAGCGAGCGCCGCCAGAACTGCGCTGATAGCCTTAAGCCGCTCAAGATTTCACGTACAGTGAAATCGAACAGCTTTGCATATTACAACGCAAAGTCTCGCGCATTTGTTCCCAGCCCTCTAAAATTTTTTAAAATTTTTTTGCCCGCTCTTCTTGGGGAAAAAGCCCTTGAAAAAATTGGAGTGGCAAGGTATATTGCCGCGCACTTTTGAGAACATTTATGATGCGCATTTATTTAGATTATTGTGCCACCACACCGCTCGCCCCCGAAGTGTTTGATGTCATGCGGCCTTACCTGACACAATTATTTGGAAATGCTTCAAGTATTCACAGCTTTGGCCGCGACGCGAAAGTCGCAATCGACCACGCCCGCGAACTTGTCGCGCATGCCTTAAACGCTTTACCGCAAGAGATAACTTTTACGAGCGGTGGCACCGAAGCGAATAACACCGCGCTCTTTGGCCTAGTACAAACTTGTTCCAAGCCTGGACATTTGATCACAAGCCGTATCGAACATCCGAGTGTGCTGCAGGCTGTGCAGGAATTGGAAACGCGCGGTTGGGCATGTACATATGTCGATCCGGATCAGGTCGGCATGATCACCGTCGAGGCCGTTGCCAAAGCCATGCGCAGCGACACAATTTTACTTTCGATCATGCACGCCAACAATGAAGTGGGCACGATCAATCCAATTGCAGAAATTGCGACGCTGGCCAAAGAACGCGGTATTCTTTTTCATACCGACGCCGTGCAAACCTTTGGCAAAATTCCAATTGATCTGCGCGCTGTGCCCGCGTCTTTGCTCAGTCTTTCGGGGCACAAAATTTATGGGCCTAAGGGCGTCGGAGCTTTGTTCGTGCGCCGCAGCGTGAAGATTGCTTCGCTGTTGCATGGCGGCAAACAAGAACGCGAGCGGCGGCCGGGCACGGAAAATGTCGCTGCGATAGTCGGTCTCGGCCACGCCGTTGCTTTGCGCAAAGCAGAGCAAGAGAGCGAGATACAACGTTTGCGCAAACTTTCCGAAAGTTTCATCGCGCGGGTACAAACGCTTTATCCGAATGTGAGCTTCAATGGCAATGAGAAGCAACGCTTGCCTGGTGTGGTCAATCTTTCGTTTCCGGGCATGGATAGTTTAGCCATGGTCATGAGTTTGGATTTGCAAGGCGTCGCCGTGAGCAACGGGTCCGCGTGCAGCTCCGGCAGCGTGGAGCCAAGCCACGTGCTGCGCGCGATGAAGCTCGCTCGCGAGCGCGCCAATTCCGCGATTCGGTTTAGTTTGGGGAAGTGTACGACCGAAGCGGAGATCGAAACGACCGTGCAGGCGCTGGAAAAGATTCTCGCGAAGAGAATGAGGCGCACTGCAAGGCGTGAAGAGGTGCTGTCTTTATAATAATAATAACGCGAGAAGAAAGATTAGCTGTTTTTGTCCTGAGGGAGCGAACCAAATGACGCGACAAGATTTTGAAAAATTACGCGATTTACCAAACAAGAAGATCGCCTCGGATATTTCTTTTGAGAAGAAAAAAGAAACGGCTCCCAATTTTATATTTGAACAAGTGCCATTGGAAAATTCACTTGGCATGGACGTCATCCTGAATGGAACATATAAGCCCGCAATACCCGCGGTGACGTTTAATTTTGTGCTCAGAGGTGTAGGGCCGATTTGTCGTCTTTGCGTCAATGGCACAATGCACAAAAATGCCGGTCGATCTCATAAACACGAATTGCTTCAAGATGATGATCCACGATTGAATTTGCCCACAGCAATAGCGCGTCCTGATTTAGAAGGCAAATCAGTGAAAGAGATTTGGGAAACACTTTGTCAGCAGGCCGGCATCATGCATACAGGCAAGTTTATCGCTCCCGCAGGAGGTGCAGCATGACCATGAATTGCGAAACCCTGCAAGGCTTCGTGAAAGAGTTTTCATTGATCCGCCAATGCGACATCATTCAGAATGGAATGTTGCGCATGGCCACTCTTTTTAAGTATCCCGATGGAGCATATATAGATGTATTCCTCGGAAAAACTCAAGAGCTGTTGAGCGGTTGGGTGTTGACAGACTTGGGCCAAACAACGGCGTATCTTCTAGATTTGAATATTAAACCCTGGACCACCAAGCGGCGGAAGCAAATTGTCTCTGATATCTGCAAAGGTTTGGAAGTGGAGCAAGACGGAGGGGAATTTAAAGTCGCTATTGCAGAGGATCAAATGGCTGACCTCCCGCAAGCGATTGTTCGGCTTTCGCAAGCATGTATACGTTGTTCCGATCTCGTGCTGACGCAGCGCTTTCGGATGCCCGCGGTTTTTAAAGAAGAGTTAGAAGAGTTTGTTGAAGGCACTGCTTTGCAATACGAATCAGCTATAATTCTTCCTGGGCAATATGGCTGGGACATTCCAATAGATTTTCAAGTGCATGGCCGCAATGTAAATTCTCTCATTCAAACGCTCTCGACCATAAATACGGTGGCCGCGCATGGCTTGAGCAATGAGGTCTTTCGGCGGTGGTATGATCTATCAACGCAACGCGTCCAATATCAATTCCTCACGGTTTATGATACCAACAGCGACGTCTTCCGCGATGACGATCTCGCCCGTTTAGGAAGCGTTTCAACCGTGTTTGGTTTCCCTGCGCATCAAGAGGATTTGAGTTTGGCTCTTGGTGCATAAACCTCAATCATCTGAAATTGTCGAATCAGAAGGCCCA
>CAYNDW010000246.1:0-8469 GCA_964395375.1 uncultured Cytophagia bacterium | reverse complement strand
GTACGGCAAGCTCGTGTGTGAGACGTCGTCTTGAATGCCGATGGTGAAATGATTTTTCAGATTGGCCGTCGCGAGATGATCGAAGAGGCCTTTGATCATCGCGGGCGTGAATTCTTTCGAGGACAAACCATAACGTCCGCCGATGATTTTCGGCATAGCCTTCATTTTTCCCCAGCCGTTTTGCATGCCTTCAAAAATCGCATTCACGCAATCCAAATACAAAGGCTCACCCGCGCTGCCCGGTTCTTTGGTGCGATCCAGCACCGCAATCGTTTTCGTGGTCGCGGGCAGGGCTTCGATAAACTCTTCACGTCAAACGGGCGATACAAACGCACTTTGAGCACGCCAACTTTTTCGCTGTGCGTATTGAGGTAATCCACGGTCTCAATCGCGGTTTCGCAGCCGGAGCCCATGAGCACGAGCACGCGTTCCGCATCCGCTGCGCCGTGATATTCGAACAAGCGATAGTGCCGACCCGTGAGTCGCGCGAACTTGTCCATCTCTTTTTGCACAATCGCCGGGCACGCGGCATAAAACGGATTCACGGTCTCGCGCGCTTGAAAATAGACGTCGGGATTTTGCGCGGTGCCGCGCAGCACGGGATGATCGGGCGAAAGCTTGCGGCTGCGATGCGCGCGCACGAGTTCATCGTTGATCATCGCGGCCAACACTTCGTCGGAAAGTATTTCGATTTTGGAGACTTCATGCGAGGTGCGGAAGCCGTCAAAGAAATGCATGAACGGCAAACGCGCTTCGAGCGTGGCCGCGTGCGCAATGAGCGCGAAGTCCATGGCCTCTTGCACCGAGGCGGAAGAGAGCATCGCGAAACCCGTGGCGCGCGTGGACATCACGTCGCTGTGATCGCCGAAGATGGAAAGGCCCTGCGCGGCCAGCGCGCGCGCCGCAACATGTATCACGCACGAGGTGAGCTCGCCCGCGATTTTGTACATGTTCGGAATCATCAGCAGCAAGCCTTGCGAAGACGTGAACGTGGTCGTGAGCGAGCCTGCTTGCAATGCGCCATGCACCGCGCCCGCGGCGCCGCCTTCGCTTTGCATTTCAATCACCGTAGGAATCGTGCCCCAAATATTCGGCACGCGCTCCGCTGCCCACGCATCGGCCCACTCGCCCATCGGCGAAGAAGGCGTGATCGGATAAATGGCGATGACTTCATTCACGCGAAACGCGACGTGCGCCACGGCTTCGTTGCCGTCGAGAGTTTGAAAATTTGGTTTCATTGCTATGTGCTCCGAAATCGAAGTGAGATTGCTTGCGGTTTCTATTCCCCCCTTGAGGGGGTTAGGGGGTGTTCTTGAGATCGATGAACAATTTAAAATTCATCATGTCACCAACACCCCCCTGGCCCCCTCAAGGGGGGAATTACGGCTTAATGCGCGTGCGTGTGAATGCTGAACGGTTTATAACTCGTGATGGCTTTCATGTATTGCGCGCGCTCGTACGCGCCGGGATCGGGACAATTCTTCTGGCTCATGCTGCCGTGCATTTGCTGCACGGAAATGTATTCGTGTTCTTCCATCCAGCGCCGCAGCTCTTGTTCTAAGATGCGCAGATGATAAATGCCATGGCGCAAGAGCACGGAGCACAGCATCGTCACGTTCGCGCCGGCCATGAGCATCTTCACGATGTCTTTCGCTTCATGAATGCCGCTCGTCGCCGCGAGGCTCGCTTTGATGCGGCCGTGCAAAATCGCGATCCAGCGCATGGGCAAACGCTGCGCTTGCGGCGTGCTCAAAATCACGTTCGGCTTCACGTCGAGCGTTTCGAGATCGATGTCGGGTTGATAGAAACGATTGAACAGCACGAGCCCGTTGGCGCCGGCGTCGTCAAAGCGCTTGGCCATGTTGGCCATGTTGCTAAAGAACGGACTGAGTTTGAGCGCGACCGGAATGGTCACTGCAGACTTCACCGCGTGCAACACGTCGAGATAGCGTTGCTCGATTTGCGCGCCGGTGGCTTCCAAATCCGTGGGGATGTTGTAGAGATTCAATTCGAGCGCGTCGGCGCCGGCTTGTTGCATTTGCTCCGCGAACTTGGTCCATCCGCCCAAAGACGAGCCGTTCAAACTCGCGATCACGGGAATGCTCACCGCGGCTTTCGCCTTGCGAATGTGCTCCAAATAAGCTTCCGGGCCGAGATGATATTCCTGCGGCTGCGGAAAAAAACTCAGCGCCTCGGGAAAACTCTCCGTGCCGTAATCGAGGTGATGATGCAACTCGAACGTTTCGAGGCGAAGCTGCTCTTCAAACAAAGAATAGAGCACGACCGCGCCGGCGCCCGCGTCTTCCATTTGTTTAATGTTGTCGATCTCTTCCGAAAGCGGCGAGGCCGAAGGCACGAGCGGCGAGTGCAGCTTCAGGCCCAAATACTTCGTTCTCAAATCCGACATACGATCTCCATGATGATCTGAAAGTTTTTTTGTTGGGTCTCTGCTTCAGCAACCGATCTTCTTCGCTTGTTTATCTGACCGGCTCTCTTCGAGCGAGGCGGCTTAAAGCGCTTCGCAGATTGGAAAAAGCAAAAGCAAAAGCAGCAGTATGCTCTTCGTGAATTGCGCGTCCTCACGCTTGCTGAACGCTTGCGGCGACGCGCTGAAAGCTCGCCTCGTTCCTGTCATTCAGAAGGAATTTTTTTAAGCGCTCGGCAGTATCTCCAGCAAGTAAAAGGATTCCTACTGCATGACAACTCCAGGTGTAGTTCGCTTGAACAATCCTTCACACCGTCTTCCACAAATTAATCGCGAGGCCAGCAATCGCGCAAAGACCGAGCGCGCCGGATAATGAGAAGACGGCTTGCGCAATTTGAACTGCGCCGGGCGCGGCTTCGAAGAAAGCCGCGGGCACGATGAGCGGCAACACGCGAAACAACGCGGCGCCGTTTCCCAGCCAAAACGTGGCCGACACCAATGCCGGCCGCGCGATTTTCTTCTTTCCCATAAAACCGGGAATCATGCGCACCGCCATGCCGAGGATGAGATTCGTGATGAAGCCGAGCAAGTAAATGTGCCGCCCCGCGTCGCTGCCGTGCAGCAAAGAGAAGTTGCATAACGCCGCTGCGCCGGAGAGCAACTCATAAGCTGCGCCGAGCACGAGCCAGCCATATGCCGAATACACGAGCCATTCAAAGCGGCCGAACTCGCCATAGTCCGGCAAGCCGGGGCGAGTCGGTTGACGTTCCGGGTTTGCTTGCCGTAGCGCAGGCATCCCTGCCTGCAGACAAGAGGTCTGCGCTACGGGCATTACGCTGGGTTGCAACTTGCGCTTGACCGTCCACGGCAATTGCCGGCGCGTGAGCACATCCAATTGCCAAACGAAAACTAGAATCACACTCGCTTTCAAAATCTTGCCGAGGCTGGTAGACATGAGCGCGGCGTCGAAGAAAGCATTTTGCAGCGGCGGAAAACTTGATGCTAGTTGGAGTGTAAGCGCTCCGAGATACGTCAAAGCAATTTTACGCACGGGCCAATCGGGCGGCCGCAGCCGGAGGTACAGCGGAAACATGCGCACGGAAAACGCAAACGCCACGGGCAAGAGCACAAGACCGACAAACGTCTCGATCGCCAACTCATTCCACGCTTGACTCACGACAATGCCGTTGCTCCACGCCATATGCACGAGCACCGCGAGATTGAGACTCGCATAAAGAAGCCAGCCCGCGAGCATCATCATGAAAAACGGCGCAACCTCGCGCACGGCCGGCCCTTGTTTGGCGCGGTCCGCATGAAAGAATGTGGTGACCAGCAGAGACACATATGCGAGCACGCCGCACCATTCGAGCAAACCGGAGAACGCCGTGAGCCAGTTGACTATTGCGAACGGCGCGCGCTCCGCGAGATACGGCACAATCGAATGCCCAAGACTCCGCAGCACAAGCCCCGCGGCCATCAGCCCAAGAATGCGATGGAGCCATTGCGGCCGCGCGAGCGGAACACCGGCGAGACGCGGCAAGAAGTGCAGACTGATGCCCATGATGAACATGCCGGCCCAACCAATGAGTTGCACATGGCCGTGCGTTTGAATGAACGCGTAAAATCCTTTGCCGAGCGGAAAATCAAAACCGATGACGAACGAGAGATGCGCGCCGAGGGCGAAGCCGAGGAAGAGCGCGCTTGCAAGCGCGACCCAAATGAAGTCAATGGCAAATGCCGCATGTTGCGTCGAAGGTTTCTGCGCGAGTAGTTTCATGTGTCGAGCTTGAGGGCAATTCGAGAAGATCAAACACAAACCAGCAATCACAAGCCGCGTTTTGCATCAAGCACATGTCGCGTAGATTTCTTATTCCGGCTTGCGTGTTCCTTCGCAAGTTTCAGGCCGAGGCGGGAAAGTTCGAAATAAGAGTTTAGAGGGAGAGACGATGTCTGTATTGAATTTTTTTCCCGACTATGCGAATCCCTCAAAAGAAATTCTCAAAAAAGAAAAGCCACGGATTGCCGTGGCCGAATCTGGTCTCGTTGTCCCCCTTTTCTCTTTTGGCGCCTTATCGTTTCACCGTATTGATTTTGCAAACGGACCACAGTGGGCAAATGCGCACCAAGCCCGTGACCAATGCAATGGCCGCGACTACATAGCCCGCAATCGCAAACGCGCCGCTCAAAACACCGGAGACGCCAAGCGCAACGAGCACAACGGCGACGATCAAGCGAACGCCGCGATCTACTTTGCCAACGTTAATACCCATGATGCAAACTCCTTCTAAAAATATAAATGAGCGCCTCGAAGTTATGCTGTGCGTGAGCAGATGCGCACGAGAAAATCATTGTTCAGCATCAGCTTTTCGTGCGACGCCTCCGCGCACAACAATACAGGTCGAGTGCGTCGATTTATGTGCTGAGGGAAAAAATTAATTCAACAACGCTGTGTCGATGTGGCTCGCAATCACTTGCTGCGGCACGGCGCCCACGATGCGATCGACAACTTTGCCGCCGCGAAAGAGCAACAGCGTGGGAATGCCGCGAATGCCGAACTGGCCCGGCGTGAGATTGTTGTCCGCGTCCATTTTGCCGACTTTCACCTTGCCGGCATATTGCTGCGCGAGCGCTTCCACTGCGGGCGCAACCATGCGGCACGGCATGCACCAATCCGCCCACACATCGACTAATACCGGAACCGTGGATTCCAAAACTTCCCGTTTAAAATTCGCGTCCGTGAGTTCAACCGGCTTGGTCATATCATGTCTCCTATAGGAATACTAAAAACTTTTGTGGCTTCATGAGATTGGAGACACGTTTTTAAAAAAGGTTTCAGTTTTTTTTGTCGCCCGTTATCTTCAACGCTTCCGCGCAACCCCGCGTCTTTTGCCCGCGATTATCTGGCTTTTTATTCGTGATCCCGCGGCTCGTTCTAGGAGAATTCTTTCTCAGTTTTCTCCGTTCGCTCCTGTTCAACCAGAAAACCATCCCGCTAAAAAACTTGCACCCCTTCTGACTTGGAAGAAATGGCCGGTCGGTTTGCATTACGCTGAAATCGTCGATCAGTTCGTTGCCAAGCCGCTGTTGATCTGCGCTTTGATCTCATCTTGCACGGAGCCGGGCATGCCCATGTTTTTCATGAAAGCCCATTTGCCCGCGTCCTCGAAATACATTTTCATCCGAAACATGATGTGCACGAGACGAACTTTCACGTCTGTGCCTTGCTTGGTCACCACCACTTCGATGGGATATGCCGCCGCATGCGCCAGGCCGGGGCATTTGAATTCCTTCCGCGCGTCGCTGGCGCCGGCCTTCACGATGTTGAATGATTTGCCCTCCATCGGCGCGCCGGTCGTGCCGAACACCACGGTTTCATATTCCGGCAAGGCTGTTTCATAAACCAAATGCATGCCCCACTTCGGAGACGGCACGCCCAAACCTTTGCGCACCATGTTGATGACTTGCTCGAAGTTGCCCGCCGGGATCACCGCTTCATCGACGATTTTATCAATGAACGCGCCGCCGGCCATCACGCCCATCGTCTTGCCGATGTGACCCTCGTCGCGCGAGGGTCCGAACTGTTCGTGGCTTTCCCTGCCTTGCACTGCGGCGAGAATCATTTGTCGCAGCGCCTGCAAGTGTTGCTCCGACATTTCTGCAAAAGCCGCGTCATTCATCAAGATCGTGCGGTTGATAGAATGCGGATTCACCACGGCCACGTGCAAACCTTTTTCGTCTTCAAAAATATTCACGCGATCGACAACGGCGAAAGGTCCGGTCTCACGATTGGCGGCCATGAGCGCTTGTGCGTATGCAGGCTGCAAAAGCACCAACACCCGCGCTCGATACGAGCAAGCTTCCGGCGCACCCGCATTGATTGGGGCCAGCACTTGCCAGCCTTGTTCCGCAGCGCTTTTCTCGAGCGCCTGCGCAACCTCCTCGAAACTGCCTTGCGCCGATTGCACCACGTATTCGTAAACGCCATACGCCTTTTTAGTTTTGCCGTCGACGGCGAAAGTTTCACGGCTCAAGAGGAAGCATGAAACCAATGCTCCCAAAACACAAATCATCGTTTTGATTTTCATCGTCATTTCCTTTCTAACATCCCGCTCGGGCTTTTTTCTTTTGTTTCGGATCAATCTGCACCTTCGGTTTGGCCGCCGCCGTAGCAGAATCTGCCGGTGCAGCGACCGCGCCGCCGGGCGCGAAATATCCCGAGGCGGATTTTTGAAATTGGTATTTGAGTATTTCAGAATCGGCGGCCAACGCATTCGGCGCTTTGGGATTCAAAATCGCTTCGGTCCAATAATTCAACCCGCCGAGCAGAACCAAACTCTCGATGCCCATCTGTTTGAGCAACACCCACGCTTGCGCCGCGTGCGTGCCGCCATTCGAATACAGCACAATCGTTTTGTCGTTGGAGAATAACTCTTGCGCTTCCGGCTCAAACAATTTGGTGAAAGGAATATTCACCGCGCCGGGAATGTGATATTGCGCGTACTCTTCCGCGGAGCGCATATCCACCACCAACAAATCCGGCTTCTTGTCGATGAGCCATTTCGCCAGTTCTTCCGCGACGAGATGATCGCTTTCGTTGGTGATCGCTTCCGCCAAGGCTTGCGGCGAAATCGTGCTCGCTTTGCGCGTGCCCGCGGGTGAGAATGCCAATAACCCGCCGAGCAGAATGAGCAAGGCCACGCCGAAGCGACGATCCAAAAGCATGCGCCAGTTCATAAGCTTTGCTCCATCGCTAATTTTTCCTCGCTCTTCATCATTCTGCCGTTTTCAAACGTCGAAGGTTGCTTGCCAAATTTCTTTTCGAGCAACTCTGCGCCGTAAAACATACCCAAGGCCATGATGATAACGAGAAACGCCACCACGCCGGGACGCAGCCCGAGCCAATCGCTCAACGTGCGTTCGCCGAGATTGCCGCTCTCCGCAAAGGTTTGAAAGAGTGGAAAGGTCTCGCCATAAATCAACATGCCGAACAATGCGCCCGCGACGTAGATCATGCCATCGAGCTTGCCCGTGGCGCTCGCGACAAGCGAAGTGCCGGGGCAATAGCCGCCGACCACGAAGCCAATGCCCATGATCGCCCCGCCCATGATTTGCGGCCACAAGTAAGTAGGATTGAGCGAGATTTGCGAGAAGTCGAGCACGTCGATCAGATTGAGATACAGCAAACCGACCATCGCGGTGACAATCGCCGTGAACATGACTTTGAGCACGGTCATGTCGCGAAAATAAAACTGCGCTGCGAGCTTGCGCGCGCTGCCAAAACCGGCACGCTCCAATGTGAAGCCGAAGAGAATGCCGATGAGAAACGCGATCACGAAACTGGTTTGCTCGCTGAAGAACCCTTGCGGGTAAAGTGGAGTAGGCATACCAAAACTCCTTTTATCGGTTTTATCTTTTTATCTGTTTTTAAATTATATCCACTGTTTGCGCACGAAATACGCAATCGCATACGCCGCGGCAAACATCGTCATCATAAACGCCCAACTACCGAGCGCGAGCGTGGCGCCGCCGGTGAGAGCTTGGCCGCTGGTGCAGCCTTGCGCCAAACGCGCGCCGAAGCCCATCAACCCGCCGCCGAGAAACGCCAGCGTTAAACGAAACGGCACGGTGATGTTCGGGCCTTTGTCGGTTTGCAGACGCAGCCGCTTCGCGAGCATGCCGGAGAGCAAGCCGCCCACGAGCACGCCGATGATTTCAAACACGAGCCAATCTTTCAGCGCGGGCGTATCGCCGCCGGCATACTTTGAGAAGTACGCGTTGTTATCAACATGCTGCGGACTCACTTGATCAACGGCGTAAGTCGTCACGCGCATCAATGCGCCGGAAGCGCCCAAGCCGCGGCCCATGATGACGAACGTCGCCAACAGCACCAGACCGAGCACAAAGCCCGCAACATAAGGCGACCAGTATTTTTCTTCCATTGCAGTTTCTCCGTTTCTTCGAATTGGAGTGATGGAGTAATGGATTGTTGTGTCACGTCCTAGCATAGGTTGACAGGTTTTGAACTTTTTTCCCGAGGTCGCGTA
>CAYNDW010000245.1:0-8493 GCA_964395375.1 uncultured Cytophagia bacterium | reverse complement strand
TTTGCTCGCGCATCTGCTCCGACGCGCTTCCGGTCACGCGTTTAACTTGGAACCGTCGCCTCCGCGCGAGGAGTGTTTCGTTTCTTCGGAGTTGCAACAAAAAATGCGGAGCCTGCCGCATGCGAAAGAGGTCACCCAAGTTTTCTTTAACAACTTGCTGCTTGTAACGCGCCGCTCGGAAGAATTAAAGCGGCAGTATGAGCTCTTGAAGTTTGATCGTCTGCGTCATTTTCGTTCGTCGCCGGAGGCGCAGTCGCTCGCCGCGCCCGCGCTGGATTCCGTAACGGTGGCGCAAGAGCTTGAGGGCGTAGCGGGCAATGTGGCGCAAAGCCTTGTGCAGGTAACTTTCCACAAAGGCGGCAAACGGCTGCTCGTGCGTTTGGTCGCCGCAGGGTTTGGCGATAAGATTCCGTTTTATCGCCGCATGCATGTAACGCCGGAATTTCAGCGTATGCTCTGCGCCGGCGGCTATGCGCGGCGTTTGCAGGTCGAACAGATCGATGAAATTTACGCGAACGATATGCATCCCGCGGGTCGCGTCATGAATCGCCGCATCGAAGTCAGTTTGATCTTCGACAAAAACGCCTTTTCGCAAGCGCCGATGGTTAAAAAATAATCGTTTCTCCAACGAACCCGGCGACGTTTCTTTTTCGCCAGTTTTTCCGCAACGGTGTTGTTTGCCCGTATTCTTCAGCGTAGTTTTTCGCGCCATGGGTTCCACCGGTGCGCAGATGTGGCTGGCAACACCATCCTTTTCTTGCGCACGAGCGGCGACGGCGCAAGGCTGTCCTTTCCTTATTCTCTCCACCTCTTTTTGAATCAAACTTTGCTCTTGCGCGATCGGGCTGTTCGTTCGTGCGCGCATTTTTACCTCGGGTTCGAAAAAAATCTTGACTATTGCGCCAAAAGCATTACACTCATGGGTGCTTTTTTAAAGCTACGAATTTTCATTTCACCTAAAACCGGAGAGGACCTATGAAGCGCATGGTTTGCAGTCTCGTTATGCTGTTGGCGTTGCCCGCGTTGGTGGGCGCGCAGTCGCTCAAGATTGAAGCGCTGCGGCCGCAGTTTCAGTTTGGCGCGGGAACCAATGCCGCGGAGCCTTCCACTTTGACCTCGGCGTGGTTTGTTACCGTGGCCGTGCCCGTGTTGGGCAATCTCAATTTTGTGGGACAATTGCCGTTTGCGTTCGGCAAGCTCGAAGGCGGCTCGGTTCCCGTGACCAATGAAACAATTGGCAATCCCTCCGTGGGTTTGCGTTTTCAACATGAGCGTTTGAACATTGATGTGGCGTTGCGGCTGCCGCTGGCGAAACCGGGATTTGCGGGCTTCGTCGGCTCGATTGCGGATATTGACCGGCAGGAAGCGTTCATCCCGAACCTCGTGCAACTCTCCGGCATGATTCGCACGAAAGTTGACGTTTCGAAATTCAACGTGCAGCCCTATGGCGGCGTGAGTTTCAACATCAGAACAAGTACCGAGGAAAATACGTTCGATGTGATTCGAGAAGCGTACAACAAACTACGGATTAACGACGGTGAGTTGCACGTGCTCTACGGCGCGGAAGGTTGGCTGGAATTGCAGAAGCTGCATGTGGGTGCGACGTTCTCGGGGCGTGGATGGGTTTCTTCCGGCGGCAATTTTTCCGAGAGCACGATCCACCAAATCGCGTTTCGCGCAAAATTGGTGTTCGACAAATTTGTGCCAGGCGCGATGTTCAGGCTGCCCTTCGATAAGAGTTTGCTGTTGGATAGCGTTTTCGGTTTGAATGCCGAGATCACGTTTTGAGCGTCACGAACTTTACTCGTTGCAGATTGGTTTGGCACTCTCCATTATATGTCATTCTAAGAACCTTCACTCGTACTGGAAAGCGAGTTGAGCATTAGGGAAGCTCCTTTTAGGATGACAATTCAAAGCTAATGGGAATGAGCGCTCGTCATGCTTTTCATGACACGCTCAAAGTTTGATAGGCGCGTCCGCGCATAAGATAATCCACCTCAGCCTCGAACTTTCACCACGTGGAGAAAATTATGCTACACAGGATAAGAACCCGATTTTTTTCTGCGATTTTTCCAAGCGCGGTCGCGCTCTTGCTATTTCACGCGGTGAACGGTTTTGCGCAAGATCGCGCGCGCGCGCTGCCAGCACGGGTGCAAGCGCGGGTCGTTCCCAGCAAGCCCAATCCAATGCCGGGCGATACTATCACCGCAGCGATATTTGTTGACACACGAGGATTGCAAGGCCCCAATAATCGCTTAAGTTCCTATGAAGCGAAATTGGATTGGAATGAGGCAGTTCTGCAGCTTGTGAATACTTCGCCGGGGGTGCCGCCCTGGAATGCCCCGCGGGTGGCCCGAGACCCAAATGACTCCGGCATTTTGCAGTGGAACCAATTTCTTGCCGGAGGTGCCCCACCTGCGGATTTCAACATTCTGAATGTTAATCTTCGGATAATCGGCAACTCTGGCGATTTTTCGGCACTTGATCTCACCTTCACAGAATTGACCGTTGGCTCTCCTCCTCGCACCGATATTGTCGTAGAAGTCGCCGATAGCAGCATTGTAGTCAACGCGCCGCCGATCATTGATCCGATTCTCAGCCAAACTCTAAACGAAGGCACAAGAATCACTCTCGCGGTGAGAGCACAAGACACGCCCAGCAACATCATTCGCTTGGAGTCGCGGCAATTTCCCACGTTTGTGACTTTGCAGGACAATGGCAACGGCAACGGCACGGTGACGATTGCGCCGCCGGTCGGCTTTGTCGGCGTTTATGCTGATTTGCAAGTGATCGCCTTTGACAACGGCGCGCCCGCGCTTTCCGACACGGCGACGTTCATGGTCACAGTCACACGCGCGAACACGCCGCCGGAGCTTGCGCCGATAGCGGATCAAACCATTGTCGAAGGCCAATCGCGCGTCATCCCGGTTTCGGCAATGGATGCGCAGGGCGATGCGCTTTCTTTGCGCCCCATAAATTTTCCGAGCTTCATTTCTCTGCGCGATAATAGCGGAGGCAACGGCGTTATCAGTCTCGATCCGCCGGTTGGATCCGCGGGCACGTATCCGGATTTGCGCGTGACTGTTTTCGAGACCGCGAATCCCACGTTTGCCGATACCGTTTCATTCAACCTCTCTGTGCGCGGCGTCGAACCTCCGCCCGTGCTCGATCCGATTCCGGACACGACGATGAGTGAGAACTCGGTTTTGGAAGTGCCGGTGCGCGCGACTAAAGGCTCGGGCACGGACGACATCATTCTCACCGTGAACAATCTGCCGGCGTTTGGCAGCTTTACGGACAATAACAACGGCACGGGCACGATTCGTTTCGCGCCGGACTTCACGCATGCGGGCATTTACCCCGGCATTGAAGTGACCGCACAAGATAGGAACAACCCGCCGCTGTCTTCAACGCGCACGTTCCAACTCGCGGTGCGCAACGTGAATCGCCCACCCACGCTGGAGCCGATTCCGTTTGACAACTATACGATTGATGAAGGCGCGAACTTCGGATTGACTTTGCGCGCAAGCGATCCCGATAACGATCAATTGCGTTTCCGCATTGAAAACCTGCCAAGCTTTGGCGCGTTGACCGATAACTTCGACGGCACCGCAACGGTGCGCTTCACGCCCGGCAATAATGACTCCGGCACGTATCCGGATATCAAAGTCGTGGTCACGGACAATGGCGCGCCTAATCTTTCGGACTCGGATATTTTTGAATTGCTCGTGCGCGACGTGGTGCAATCGTTGGCGTGCAAGGTTGAAATCATCAGCCCCGCGGCCAATGAAGTGGTTTGTAATGACACCGCGAAAGTCTGCGTGGAAGCCGCGGCGAGTGGCGGTGTGGGCACGATCACAAATGTTTGCACGGTCAACGGCATTTCGGTCGTGGATCGTTGCGCATTCGTGCCACTCGCTTTGGGTTGGAACACGCTCATCGCCAATTGCAAATTCACGGATGCGCAAGGCAATGTTTGCACTTCCACCGATACGGTGCGCGTCTTCTCGAATGTGCTGCAAGCCACTTTGAAGATCACCTCGCCCACAAAAGATACGACGTTCGTTTGCACCAATACCATCAACGTCGCCGCGCGTGATTCCGTGCGCGGCGGACAAGCGCCCTTCAAGCGCATTTGCACAATCAATGGCGACACGGTGCAAGCTGTGAACGGCGTTTTCAGCGCCACGGTCCCGCTCACGTCGGGCTACAACATGCTCGTTGCCGCGTGTACGATCACGGATAATTTGGGATGCGTGACCACTTGCCGCGACACCGTCACGGTCTTCTCCGACGCTACGCCGCCGGAGGCCACGTTCAGCTTCAACAATCTCCCCGTCATCACTGGCGAAGTACGAGACAATGAAAGCGGCATCGCGAAGATCGAGATCGTTGAAATTCACAACCGCGTGGTGACTATCGCACCGTTCAAAGTGGGCGACAGCCGCGTGACGTTTAGCAGCGATAAGATCGATCCGAACTTGCGCTCGGGGTTTGTGCTCCGCATCACCAATCGCGCGGGTTGCTCGGTGCTTGCGGATCCGGTGTATGTGCGTTTGGATCCTGTGGCCGGCACGCGCGAGTTTTCTTTCAATATGCTGCACACCGATCGCTTTCTTTATGTGAACAATCACGGCTTGCCCAAGATCAACATTCTGATCAATGATCGCGCGCTAAATTTAGTCGCGAACGAAGAAGGCACGGGCCGGAGCGGCAACACGTATTTCATGTCGAAAGAAGGCCAACGCCTCATCGACATTTCGAGCTACTTGCACGAAGGCGAAAATCAAGTGCATGTGAAGTGCGACGCCACGGCCACGGGCAGCGCGGACTTGCTCTTCGCGGACGTGCAGATCGGCGAGATCGACCACTCGATCATTCTGCCCACGGCGTTCGCGCTCAATCAAAATTATCCGAATCCGTTTAATCCCGAAACGCACATTGCGTTTGACATTCCCGCGAGCTGGACCGTGCCCGTGACCTTGCGCATCTTCAACATGCAGGGCCAGTTGATTCAAACCCTCGTCGATGGCGTGATGGCTCCCGGCCGCCACGAAGTTGTGTGGAACGGTCGCGACACGAGCGGGCAGCCGGTGGCGACGGGCATGTACTTCTATCAGATTCTTTCGGGAGAAGTGAAAGCCGTGAAGAAGATGCAGATGGTCAAATAAGGCGGTGAAAGTGTTTGGAGCTCAGATCCCGGTGTTTAATAATCACTTTGATTGTTGAGCACCGGCGCTCTGAGGAGTTTGGGTTTAATGAAAATCCTCTTGTCGAAAGCTGCGAGGATTTTTGCCTTTTACACCAACCACGAACATCGTCTGGCTAGAGTTCAACGTAAAATAACTGCGTGTTATTATCGTATTCTCGGAGGATTTCTGCCATGAAGAAATTTGCCCGGTTTATTGCCCTGTTATTCGTGAGTACTGGAATTGCGACTGGACAAAACCAGAACCCTAGCGATCCACCTGCGATTGAACCAAACAAGACAGCGCCACTGGCTGTGTGCAAGACCACAACGCAAAGCGGTCTCGCACCCTTTGCCGTGTGCTTCGATGCTTCTCAATCTCACGATCCCGACGGCCAAATCGTAAGCTATGCGTGGGACTTTGGCGATGGCGCAACAGCCACGGGCGCACTGACGCAGCACGTTTACACGAGGCCGGATTCCTATCGCGTTGCGCTGACCGTCATAGACAACGACGGTCTTGCCAAGACCACGACTTCCTTGGTGCGTGTGAGCAGCCAACTGCTGCCGCGCATGCCGATTTGCGGCGATCAAGACGGCTCGGAAACTCCTTTGGTTTTTAATTGCGCGGAATTTATTTCCGCGGGAAACGTGCAGACTTTTCAAGTGCCAGGCGCAGGGCCGGCGGATCTGCGTTTTGATTTTGTGTTCCGCGAAGCCGGGTACAATAATGAATTTGGCCTTATCATCGTGGACGATCCCGCCGGTTCCGTGAGCGGATTGCTGCCGGGAAGCCCCGGTTATTATTCGGCGGCATTTGCGCGCGCGCGGGTTATCTTTCCCAGCGGCTCCACAGCGAACACCCCGGATGTCACGCTCTCTTTGAACGGCGGCAGCTTTCTGATGTTTTTCATCATTCAAGACAACACGCTCACTAATCTGCGGATAAACAACCCCAATAACCTTCCCAATCGCTTGCCGCTAGCGTTTTTCTCGCTCGATGCGTTGAATCCGGACCACTTCGATCACTTCGTGGGTTTCTTGAACACGGTCAACAACTATACGCAATTCGGTTTCGAGGATCTCACCGGCGGCGGCGATCAAGACTTCGACGACATCGTTTACAATATCAACGTTATTTTGCACCCACTGCAAGCTTTGGCCGCCACCAAAACTGCCGCGCAACCCATGTCGCGAATCCGGGAAAACAACGGCTACACCATCACCATCAGCAATGCAAATAACGCAGCGGTTAATCTGGCGGCCATCATTGATTCGTTGTCCGCAGATTTTTCGTATCGCCCCGGCTCGAGCCACGGTGCGACCACTAGCGACCCTGCGATTACCGGGCAAGTCTTGAGGTGGAATGGTCCGTTTATTTTACCGGCTCTGTCCAATCTCACGTTGAGTTTCGGCGTCGTAGTCCCAGCCACGCCGGGCGAGTATTTCAATAACGTCGCGGGCAATGCCGGGCTACTGCCGGTGACGCCTAGCGGCAATACCGCCAAGATCACGGTCCTTCCCGACACGATGCAATGCCGCGTTGAAATCACCTCTCCCGCCGAAGGCGAGGTGATTTGCAATGATTCGGCGCTGGTCTGTCTTGCCACACAAGTCAGTGGGGGCATTCCACCAATCACCAAAGTATGCACTATCAACGGCGCCGCGGTTGCAGATTCGTGCGCTTTCATCGCGCTGGTAAACGGCCGCAATCTCATCGCGGCGCAATGCACCTTCACAGACGCCCAAGGCAATACGTGCACGTCTTTCGATACGGTCACGGTTTGGGCGAGCCTTCTCAAAAGCAGCCTCACCATCACTGCACCGAAGGACGGCGCGTTCCTCTGCGCCAATACGATCAATGTCAGCGGCATTTCGAGCGTGAGCGGCGGACAAGCGCCGTATCGCTCCGTGTGCACGATCAATGGCAACACCGTGAGTTCGGGTGGCGGCAGCTTCGGCGGCGTTGTTGCGCTTGTGCCCGGTTATAACACGATCATCGCCGCGTGCACCTTCACAGATACTTTGAGCTGCTCCACCACTTGCCGCGATACGGTGACGGTCTTCTCCGACGCTACGCCGCCGGAGGCCACGTTCAGCTTCAACAATCTCCCCGTCATCACTGGCGAAGTACGAGACAATGAAAGCGGCATCGCGAAGATCGAGATCGTTGAAATTCACAACCGCGTGGTGACTATCGCACCGTTCAAAGTGGGCGACAGCCGCGTGACGTTTAGCAGCGATAAGATCGATCCGAACTTGCGCTCGGGGTTTGTGCTCCGCATCACCAATCGCGCGGGTTGCTCGGTGCTTGCGGATCCGGTGTATGTGCGTTTGGATCCTGTGGCCGGCACGCGCGAGTTTTCTTTCAATATGCTGCACACCGATCGCTTTCTTTATGTGAACAATCACGGCTTGCCCAAGATCAACATTCTGATCAATGATCGCGCGCTAAATTTAGTCGCGAACGAAGAAGGCACGGGCCGGAGCGGCAACACGTATTTCATGTCGAAAGAAGGCCAACGCCTCATCGACATTTCGAGCTACTTGCACGAAGGCGAAAATCAAGTGCAGGTGAAGTGCGACGCCACGGCAACGGGCAGCGCGGACTTGCTCTTCGCCGATGTTCAACTCGGCGAGATTGACAATTCGATCATTCTGCCCACAGCGTTCGCGCTCAATCAAAATTATCCCAACCCCTTCAATCCCGAAACGCACATTGCGTTCGATATTCCCGCGAGTTGGACCGCGCCCGTGACATTGCGCATTTTCAACATGCAGGGTCAACTGATGCAAACGCTCGTCGACGGCGTGATGTCGCCCGGCCGCCACGAAGTTGTGTGGAACGGTCGCGACACGAGCGGCCAACCCGTTGCGACGGGCATGTACTTTTATCAAATTCTTTCCGGCAAAGTGAAGGCCGTGAAGAAGATGCAGATGGTCAAATAAGCTCGAATGCACTGCCACGCACTTGCAAAGTGCGTGGCAGTTTTTTATTTCATTCCTGGCTTAGCCTCCTCATTTCCTCTTTTTGCGCCGGTAATGCCTCAGTTATTGGATGACAATGCGCTCCACGATTACTTAGCCACAGAAACACACCGAACTGCACAGGACAAAGGCAGAGAGTGTAGTTCATTCTGTTAATACGAACTCTTTCGTAATACGAGATGGCAACTTAGTGCTTTTTCGGCCAAGTTTATTTCTGTGTGTTTCCGTGTGATTCCGTGGCTGATTTTTGAAACTGAGACATTACCGCGCCGACCTTTCGCTTGACAATCGTACAAATTTTCCATACCATGATCGCC